>JAFZFH010000159.1 GCA_017555965.1 Bacteroidales bacterium | reverse complement strand
GGCCTTGTGCTCCCCCAGGGGCTCGAACCCTGGACCCCAACATTAAGAGTGTCGTGCTCTACCAACTGAGCTAGGGAAGCAGTAATGAAAGAACTTTGTGATTCGTTTGGGGCTCGAACCCAAGACCCCAACATTAAAAGTGTTGTGCTCTACCTACTGAGCTAACGAATCAATCCATGACCGTTTCGTTGGGCCTCAAGCGAGTTCCATTCGAATTGGGACTGCAAAGGTACACTTTTTTTCTTACCCTGCAAACTTTTATGAGACTTTTTTACATTCTTATTGTAAAAATATCACAAGAAACACTTTGCCTCCTCTTGTGACTGCCGACAAGAGGAGGCAAAGACCGAAGTCCGTCGTAATTTTAGACGCATTTCCTAGAATGCGACACCTAATTTGAATCCAAGGTTATTGATTCCCTTGATGTCGTAGCTGTCATTTCTGTTTGTACAGAAACTGTAGTATACTGCAAACTGGAAACCTACATCCGTCTTCTGGAACGGGAAGTATGTGAATCCTACTTCCGGCGACATATAAAACCCCCAATTGTCGTGACGGTTCACGAATGTGGACATATATGTGCACTGCTTTGAGAATTCAGTACCGATCTTTGTACCAAGATAAGGCTGAAACTCTCCTCTGAGGAATCTTGTCCTCATTGTGAGACCGAAAGGAACCTGGTAGATCGAACGGTCGACATCTGTAGTAAGCGCGGAATTGTCTTCGAAGGTATATGTCTGTTTAGGGATGTAGTCATTGTTTGTATTGAAACTTGCAAAACCACCCACAGCAAACATCGGAGTGATGTAATAACCTCCCTCGATATAGGCTCCGTATCCCTGAGCCGTCTTCACGAAAGAGTTACCGATTGTGCCGTTGAACTGCCAACCGACATTGATGTATTCCCTCTTTCCCATCTGCGCATCTGCTCTGCCTGCAAAGAGCAACAGAGCTGTCGCTGCTGTAAATATGTAGATAAACTTTTTCATTTTGTCTGTTCATTAAATTCGTTAAACCTCACTGCTATTTTGAAGTGGTTCCCCTCTTGAGGTAAGGCGACTGCACAAATGCCTGGTTGATGGAATCCTTCATTCTGGCTACATCTCCCTGGACAGATGATCCGGCAGGGCCACCGATATACGCAGTCCATACGACTTCAAGGGCTGTTCCTTCTTTTTCGACACCTGTCAGATCCACCATATCTGTGATAAGGGCATTTGTGGTGTAGGTATAGGTCACAGGGTATGGATAGTAGAAACCTGTCCAGTTGCCCCAATAACCTGATGGCCAGTATCCCGGATAATCGAGCCACCAGTATGGATCATTGTAGTAGCTGACATATCTTTCTGTCTTGATGATATAGGTCATCTGGATTCCTAGATCTGCGTCGGGATTGTCCGGCGTATAGATATAACCCAGATTCTCCATATTGGTCCTGACAGCCTGAATCAAGGCAAGAGCATTATCTGACTGAGAATAGACCGGCTTGTCGCTCTGACCGATTATCAAAAGACTGTCGGCGAGATCAAATGTCTGGTAAGATGTAAATGTTACATCCTTGCTAGGAGAAGTATAAACGAGATATTCGTTATCACTGTCCTGAGGATATGGCTCCACCTGGCATGCTGCTGCGAGAAGAGCCAATGATGCGAAAAACATTATCTTTTTCATTGTTTTAACTTTTTGGAGATTTATAATGACATTCCTTCAAATACGTTTGAGCTTTCATATGGCACAATCTTTCCGCTGAGCCATATTGTGTTGGCATTGAAGTTCGGATAGACAGTTGCTGACGCCTGATTACTTCCTGGAAACATGTATATCTCGACCTGAGCATTGACACCAATTCCCATTACATTCATGGAAAATGTTATTCTGCCATCCTTTCCTCTGATGATCTGCTGTCCGGAAATCGCTCCGTCAACTGTCACGCCACCTACTCCGTTAGGGCCGGCCGAGTAATTGCTTGGGGAGATCTGTATCACAGCCCTGTTACCCTTTACAGAAATGAAGTTGGTGGTTGAATTGACAAAGACAAGATTGCCGTTCTTGAAGGTCAGATTATCTGCCTCAAAGACGAAATCCTGATTCTGCAACGCGGCACGGGCCTGTACGGAAGCTATGGAGTCAGTGAGTGCAGCCAATTGACGATCCTGGAGAGAACGGGCCCTGAACTCTGCCATATCTCTATGCCATGCATCCATCTTCTCCTGCCTTGTTGCGGCACGCGCATTGCTGCTTCTGGCCTGCGCGTGAATGTCGGGAGCTATCGCTGAAAGCCCTGCGACTATGACCATTACAGTCAGTAAGATTCGTTTCATATACTCTTTATTTTAAAAGATTCTAAATAAACCAAGGCAAGATATGGACCAAAGATGATATTTGCCTATTTTTTCGTATATTTGGAATCTAATGTTAAAACGGACAGATATGGAGCGCATAGAAGAACTTTTCCCCAGATACGACGAAGCAGGACTGGACCTTATAAGCAAGGCTTATGCTATCGCTGACCTTGCCTTGAAGGATATGACACGAGGAAACGGGAAACCATTCATAGAGCATCCGAATGCAGTTGCACATATTGCTTACGAGGAAATCGGACTTTCTGCTGAATGTATTGCAGCCTCATATCTTCACGAGGCAGTAAGATTCAAGCCGGAGATGGACATAACATCTTACGGATTCGGAAAGGATGTGCTTACCATTGTTGACGGTCTCAACAAGATTTCTACAATCAACCCTAAGGACACAAGACTTGAGGCTGAAAACTATAAGAGACTGATCGTATCATACTCGAAGGATCCGAGGGTGACCGTATTGAAGATTGCTGACAGATTGGAAGTGATGCGATCCCTTGACCTGTTCCCGAAGACATCACGTGAAAGAAAGGTCCTTGAGACAATGATGCTCTACATTCCGCTTGCACATCAGCTCGGACTTTACAATATAAAGAGCGAGCTCGAGGACATCTACTTCCGTTATGCAGAACCGGAGCAGTATCGTTCGATAACAAACAAGCTCAAGAGTACTGAAAGAGACAGACAGAAGCTCATGACACAGTTCATCGAGCCCCTAAAGCAGAAACTCTCTGACGAAGGCATCAAGTACAAGCTTAAGGTAAGGACAAAGACAGCGCTGTCGATCTATAAGAAGATGCAGAAGCAGAAGGTTCCTTTTGAAGGAGTCTTCGACGTGTTTGCGATCCGTTTCATCATAGACTGTGAGGAAGACAAGACCATCGAGCACGCACTGTGCTGGAAGGTGTTCTCCTATGTGACAGAAGAGTACGAATCCGACACAAAGAGACTCAGAGACTGGCTGTCCAATCCTAAGCCAAACGGTTACGAATCCCTGCATATCACCGTAAAGAACAGGGAGGGAAGTTCGTTGGAGGTTCAGATCCGCACAAAGAGAATGGACGACATGGCCGAGAGCGGACTTGCATCTCACTGGTCATACAAGGGAATACGTCACGAGGCGACTCTTGACAAATGGCTTACAGCGGTCCGAAAGGCTCTGGAAAGCCCGTTAGGATCAGAAGGAGACCCTATGTCAGCATATTATGAGGATGAGGTTCACGAGATTCCTTCCCGCGATGTATTCGTATTCACACCTTCAGGAGAGTTGCGCAAGCTTCAGGCCGGAGCGACAGTCCTTGACTTTGCATTTGACATCCACACAAATCTTGGAGTCAAGTGCACAGGAGGAAAGATCAACGGAAAGGCTGTCAGGATCAATGAAAAGCTCAAGACAGGAGATATTGTGGAGATCATGTCCGGCAAGAACCAGAAACCTTCACCGGACTGGATGAACATCGTGGTCACAAATAAGGCCAGAAACAAGATCCGTCAGAAACTCAGCGAAGCAGAATTCAAGAAGGCTGCGGACGGCAAGGAAATCCTCGGACGTCGCCTGAAGAACTGGAAGATGGAGATCGATGACGAGCTCATGGCAGCTATGCTGAAGAAGCTCCAGTACAAGACAATCAACGCATTCTATGCGGCTATCGGAGATGAGCTTCTCGATGTTGCCGAGGTCAAGAACCTGATCATCGAGCTCACACAGGGTTCGTCTGATCAGAATACAGGATTCGATGCAGAAAAGAAGTCCAAAGGCGTTGTACAGGAGAAAGGTTCCGACGACATACTTGTAATTGACGCAAAGAATGTCAAGGGTCTGGACTACAGGATGGCAAAATGCTGTAATCCAGTCTTCGGAGATGACGTATTCGGTTTTGTTACACGAACAGAAGGAATCAAGATCCACAGAATGTCGTGTCCTAACGCAGGACGTCTGATGGACATGTACCCATATCGTATCCAGAAGGTGAAATGGAGTGAAACGCCTAGCAGCGGTAACTTCCAGACCGGACTTCGCGTGATTGCCGCGATGGAACCATATGTAATAAACGAGATCATGGACATCGTGAACTCATTCCGCGCATCTCTCCGCATGTTCAATGTAAGCGAGAATGACAGACAGGGAACCTACGACATCACCATGAAGATCGCTGTCCCAAGCAATCTCGAGCTTGATAAGGTAACTTCACAGATACGCAACCTTAAGAACGTAATCAAGATAAACCGTATATGATTAAATTTGACATAGAGGAAAGAGTCGCGAAGGCAAAGAAGTTGTTCAAGGAAGACGGCTTCAACTGCTGCCAGGCAGTTGTACTTGCCTACAACGATCTGTTCGGTATCGATGACACACTAGCCGCTTCCCTTTCTTCCGGATTCGGAGGAGGAATGGGCAGAATGAGGGAAGTGTGCGGAAGTGTCAGCGGAATGGTAATGCTTTGCGGTCTCGCCTCACCTGCTGCAGATCCGTCATCAAAGACAGGAAGAACCAACAACTACGCATTGGTGCAGGAGGTTGCCGGCGAGTTCAGGAAAATTAACGGCTCAATCGTGTGCAAAGAACTGTTGGGGCTTGTTCCTATTGGCACTGCGGGATCTGTTCCTGCAGAGTCTCCTGAGCCTTCCGACCGCACACCGGAGTATTACAAGAAGAGACCTTGTGAGGAACTCGTAGGAATTTCGGCACGCATCATAGGCGAAAAACTGCTGAAAATGAACGAGAGATAGAAAATCTTTTTAACTTTGTAGGATATAAAACTATTCATAATGGATTTCACTAACGCACATAAAGCGCATCCATGGCACGGCATCAGCCTCGGCCAGAACGTTCCTGAAGAGGTAAGAGCATTCGTAGAGATCGTACCTACCGACACAGTAAAATACGAAGTGGACAAGGAGTCCGGCTATCTCTCGCTCGACCGTCCTCAGAAATTTTCCAACATTGTACCGTCTCTCTATGGTTTCCTTCCGAGAACGTATTGCGGTCCTAAAATGGCAGAATTGACAAACAAGGCACTTGTTCGTTTTGACATTGAAGGTGACGGTGACCCTCTTGATATCTGTATCCTCACAGAAAAGGATGTAACCCACGGAGACATCATCGTGAACGCCCGTCCTATCGGAGGCCTTCGTCTTCTCGACCACAACCAGGCTGACGACAAGATCATAGCTGTACTGAAGAGTGACGCAGTATATGGTTCAATGACAGACATAGAGCAGGTTCCTTCAGACATCATCCGCCGCCTTATCCATTATTTCAGTACATATAAGGATATCCCAGGCGAGCACACAAGCCGAATGCAGTTCATCAGCATCTACGGTAAAGATGTCGCTAAAGACGTGATCACACGTTCAATGGAAGATTACCTCGACTACATCGCTGAAAAATAAAGGTAATGTTGCCAAAAACAGTTGGTGACATTAGATAAAAAGAAAGGGAAATAGGTAGAACCGCCACACGTAGTTCGGACTATTTTCCTTTCTTTTTATTGTCCATGTTCCTAAAGTATAAATACCATTTGACATAGTTCTGG
>JAFZFH010000158.1 GCA_017555965.1 Bacteroidales bacterium | reverse complement strand
GCTTGTATGCACCAGCTTTCAGTATCCTTTTTGGACTGAAATCTGAAACCTCATACTGAGATGTGCGTACCGCATCACCGATTCTAGTTGCCAATTGTTCGAGTTGACTGAAGTCTGCGCCATTGCCGACTTTGGACTTCCTGCTCATACCCAATCACTCCTTACCAACGTAATCTCTTGATGACCAGAATATATAGCTGGATATCCAGAAGATTCGTATTTGAACTCCCTACCATAGTGAGTGATACGGAATTTTGAACCTGCTGGAATATCCAACTCAGGTGCAATGAACACCTTGGTCAACTGCGTAGCAGTTGTAGCAGTCTCAGAATCTGATGCAGAAACTACATTCTTTACGGAGAGCCTACACGGAACATCCCTTGCAACTATCTGTTCCGTTTGTTCCATGCGCTTGTTGACAGGATTCTTGGTTGAAACCAACTGAATTATGTCGCACTTGTCGATGTACAGTGATTCGATAGCCTGTCTCTGTGTCACCAACGCAACCTCCTAACCGCAGCTATGAGACTCCTATCGGGAGTTCTCAGGACTTTAAGGTACGCAGTGAATCTCTCTTCAGGTGTCTTACTGCCAGAGCCATAAGCGTACTCCACAGTGGTGTCACCCTCAGTGATCTTCTTAACACTTCCTGAGAAATCGAAGTTGGTAAGTTGTCCAGTCGCATACTTTGTTTGGAGGAACTCTCCGCAGATCATATCAATAGCCATCTGGAGCAGTTCCATCGGGAAGTCTATGTAATTGGTATCGAGTTTGATAGAGTTGACTATCTTCTCAATGAGATACTCGACCATAGTCCTATCTTCGGGTACGACTGCGTATCCAAGAGTTCCAAGACGAGAATATACCGCTTCTACTGTAACCGCTCCAGATGTCATTTGTTTCACCTCATCCAAGAGACTTGATTCTTACAAGAGGAATCCTGTTGATCGGGAAGGTCTTGCGCTCATCACCAGACTTACCGTTGTCAGCAAGCTTCCAGTTAGCAGGGTTTGCAAGCTCTGCGTCGGTAGGGGACAGGGATGCAGTTCTTCCCTCGAAAGACCATCCACGAGGTGCAAGAACCTCACGGTAGCGGATGTACATCTTGTCGATTCCCATGTCAGCGTCACGAACCATCTCGTAGGGAACCTTTGCACCAAGCTTGGTGTATCCGAACATTCCCTTACCGAAACAGTAGGTAGTGTACTCTCCAAGAGAGGAATCGAAAGGCATGCGGTCATCAATGACGATGGTCTTTCCGTTCCAAGTTGCGATTCCGAGATCCTTGATGACTCCGTTCTCGTCAACTCCCTTTGCGTACTGGAGGAGCTTGAGGTTCTCAAGGTTAGTAGCGACCTGAGAGTGCATTGCGATCATGGAGAAGTCACCCTTGAACTCTCCACATGCCTGCTGGAGTGCGTTGTTGAGAGTGGTGTCAGCAATCTTTCCATCTCCCTGTGCGGAGATATCGAAAGTGTGCTTGTCAGCGAACTCCTTCTCTGCACCGTCCTCTGCTCCGAACAGAGCGTTGGTCATTCCGAAGAGACGCTTCTCGAAAGCATCATCCTTGACCTTGACGATTGCCTTACGAAGAACGGACATGAAGTCTGCTCCGGGAATCAGGTCGTAGGAGAAGTCCTTCTCTGCAAGTGCGAACTGACGGCCGTATGCGACGGT
>JAFZFH010000157.1 GCA_017555965.1 Bacteroidales bacterium | reverse complement strand
TGTAAACGGTAACCAGAAGTGCAGTGATTTCGGTAACAGCGAGTGCAGTATTTTTGGCATCAAGACTACAGTGCTTTTGGCATCAGCAGTGCAGTGATTTCTGCATCAAGGTTACAGTGTTCTGCAAAGGTATATTTTTCTTTTATTTCATCAACTTTTCTTTTCATCGGACTGGTCGTATTGTTGCGGGCTAGCCCGCAACAATACGACGGCGCTTCCTGGCATCCCGTCGGTAAGTCTCGTTATCGATTATCATATCAGATATCGAGTATAGGTCTGAGAGGTTATCCAAAAGGCCCTTAAGGAGTTCCAAGGTTTTCTCTGTAAACGGTTCATTGCTATAGAAGTCCTCACAGAAGGCGCCATCAGCTGCTCTTACTGCATCGGTTACTCTTCTAAGTGCGTTATATTCATTGAGATTCATTTCTTTGCTGATTTAGTTGATTTTTTATTTATGTCTTTTTCGAAGATGCTTCTGCGGTGTGTCATCCTGTAGCTTTCGCCTGAGAGCTGGATGAGTTCGCAGCGATACAGAAGTCTGTCCAGAAGAGCAGTAGCAAGTACTTCGTCATTCAGGGACTGAGCCCACTCTACCGGGCTTCTGTTGGTTGTGATGATGAAGGACGTCGTTTCGTAGGTGGCATTGATAAAAGCAAACAGAAGGTTGCCATCCTCACGATTCAGAGTCAGATTCATCAGGTCATCGATCACCATCACCTGCCCGGAGAACATATCGCGGTACTCCTTCTTGGTGCTTGGCGTAAGGTCTTTCATCTTGATGATGTTCAATATCTCATCGACGCTACGGAAGTATCCCTTATAACCCTTTTTTATGGCGTCTGCCAACAGCCCTGCTGCAGTATAGGTCTTACCCACTCCACAAGGTCCTGCCAACATGAGATTATACCCTTCTTCCACCCAATGCAGTTCCCTAAGTTGGTTCAGCTGGGTCGGGCTCAGGCCATTAGGATTGCTGAAGTCATATTTATCAAGATCATGTGACAGTGGCAGCCGCGCTGATTTCATGCGCTGCAGCAGCTGCTTTTCCTCTCGACTCCTGACTTCAGCCTCAAGGACAGCCAGCAAGAGGTCGTCATAGCTGGGGGATTCTTTCTGGGCTTGCAGCAGGACCTCCGTAACATTGGTCATAAGACAACTCAGGCGGAGTCGTTTTGCACAAGCTCTGATGGCCGTAACTTTGTCTACGATCTGTTCCATACGCCTTGATATGTGCTGATGGATGAACGACCCGGATCAAAGTTTGCCAACATTCTGGCACTCTCGTCACCGAGTGGCTTGATTTCAGGAACGACCTCTGGCTCCGCTTTCTTCAGCGACTCAGCAAAGGCCTTGAAGTCATTTGCGCTATAGAGCCGCTTGCTGATGCACAGTTCCAATGCAGCATCTGCAACCTCTTGTCCATACTTGACGACACAGGTCTGTATTGTGGTTAGATGGTCCCTCATGTGGCGGGGATAACGCGCCTTGAGTTCAGCCATCATAAGCTTGATGCCACGCTCATTCCTGAACAGCTTTTCAACGTCACTGATGGCGTCCGGTAGCTTTGTGGAAGTGTCCTGATAATGCCTGTCATTGATTACCGTGTTGCCTCGACCGGATGGGATGATATGGCGGGCTATCTCTTTCCCGTCCATAGTGCAGATAATCAGGTCTCCGCCTGATTCGGTCAGAAGCACACGCGAAGTGTCGTCTCTATAGGTTCCTAGAGGAACTGAGTAGATGTTGCCACGATACTTGACGCTGTTGGTCTTCATTACCTGATGACCATCCTCCTGCTTCCTTGTGGCTACAGGATAGTACGGATGCAGATCCTTACATTCCTTGCACCACTCGTCGTAAGGCACCTTGCATGTGGTTCCGTGAAGCATCATGTTGCCGGTCCTGTTCAACCATGCTACAGCCTCCTTGTTCAGGTTATCAAGCGTGGTGTAGGTCCTGTTATGAAGGAAGTTCTGCTTTACATACTTCACGCAGTTCTCTACCTTGCCTTTCGACTCGGGGTCAGCCGGACGGCAGAAGACCGCATTGAACGGACGACTTTTTACATATGAGCCAAACACTGCTGTCATCACATAGTCACCGATGTTCTCATCATACAGGAACACGGCATCCTGATCATAGATGATGTTCTTAGGGATACCCTTGAAGTACTCAAATGACTTCTCATGAGCGGTCACCGCTGACTCACTAGTAAAAGGCTTTTCCTGAAAGTAGATGAACTTATGACGGCTATTGCACAGCAGCATCGCCATAAAGTAGACGGTGCGCATCTTTCCGTTGCTTGTCCTCAGCTTCTTCTGGCCGAAGTCAACCTGGGCATACACTCCCGGAGGTGTAAGAGGCAGTGCCTTGTACTGACGTTCCTTGATTGTCACCTTAGGGATACTGTAGTCGCTGCGGAGCTTCATCACGTAGTTGTAGACTGTCTTGGGAGACAATGCCGGCAACTTGGGATAGTTCTCTTTCAGCCAGTCATGCATCTGGGCTGCAGACGTGTCCGGATACAAGGACAGGCGTTGTACGATGAACTCCTTATAAGGCTCAAGTACAAATGGTTTCTGAATGATTGAGTTCGTGAACTCTTCGAACTCTTCGCGGCTCATCTTCAGATACTTCTGTACAGTTCTGAAGTTCAGCCCAAGGTCGTCGGCTATCCGCTGGATAGACCGGTGCTCAACATCTCGTAGAAGATGGATTCTTTCGTAAGTGATCATACGAAGTGCAGTTTTGTAGTCCTTCTCTGTCATGATTCCTTTGCTTTTATCATGACGCGAAGGTCGGATTTATACTTAAATTTCACTGCACTCTTGATTCCATTTTCACTGCATCGATGATTCCGATTTTACTGTATTCTTGATTCCATTTTCACTGCACTCACGATGCCAATTTCACTGTATTTGTTGATTCCGGTTACAATCCTTCCTCTGACTCATCTATCTTATGCTTGATGCGGCACTCAAGAGTCATAGGGAAATCCGTAAATACCGGAGCATTGACGTTCTCCGACTTCACGGCAGTCCATCCGGTCTTCTTCATCTTGTCAGGATCGTTCTTCGCGCTTACTATGCCGACAAAGTCAGACGCCACCATCGTATCCTTTGTGGCAAATGCAACTGTAAAGTCCGCTGAGTGGGCAAGATTCTCTGTGGTTGCATGAGCTCCCATGGAAATCATTATCTCACCACGGTCCCACTGACCGCCCCATGCCGCGTTCATTGCATTAGGGGTTCCGTCTTCGCTGTATGTTCCAATGATAAGCACAGGCTGCGGAAGCATCCACGGCTTTACTCCAAAACTTTTCATATGTCTGATTGATTTATCTGATATAATGAGGCATCTCTTCCGGGATGACCATTGATAT
>JAFZFH010000030.1 GCA_017555965.1 Bacteroidales bacterium | reverse complement strand
TGGATCAGAATCCAGATTGCATCGATGACCTTGGGATCAGGCTTCGAGCAAGGATATGCGCCTATATATACGCCACCGTTCACATAGCTGATCTTGTGCTGCTTTTTTAGGCCCCGAATGACCTTCTGGGCCGTGCTTCGGTTCTTATGATGCAGTAGTTGAATTGCCTGTTCCATCGTCATGACTTCATACTGCATAATCCAATGCAGAATCATCTTTTCTTCTTCAGGCATAGTCATTTACACCTCCAAATTAATATGTTTTAAGGCCGTAATATGTTTTACGGCCTTTATATGTTTTGTTGTTGGCGTTTCCGGAGGATCGCCTCCAGCTCCGCCCGGTCGGTGGTGATCATTTCCTGCTCCTGCTTGGATGCTTTAATGACCACCGGTACCTTATTGTTGTTGCTGTGGATGAGTGCCTCTCCCCGCTCAAACTGAGTGATGGACCTAACCTCGGTCCGGGTCAGCTTCAGAACATCCTTGACGTACTGAGCTTCATCCTGCTCCAGGTTCAATATGATCTTGTTCTTGGAGTTATTGATGATGGCCCGTCCGTACTTACCGTCATCCAGACTAAAGAAGTCAGAAAGGTCCTGGGTAGCTGCAATGGCTGCACCACCATAGCCGCGGATAACCTTGAAGATTTCCAGACAGAACTCAGCGGCCATCTTATTGGAAGATGCACCGATCAGCTGCCAGATCTCGTCGATCATAATAGCCTTCTTCTTGGTGCGGTCAGCCTTGATGTTATCCCAGACATAGTCCAAAGCGATCATCATGCCAACCGGAAGGAGCTTACCCTTCAGTTCAGACAGGTCCAGGACAATGTACTTATTGGTCAAATCCACGTTGGTCTGACGGTTGAAGCTCTGAGCAGAACCAGTGACGAATCGGCTGACAATGGCTGCCACACGGGCCGTCATCGGGTTCTCCAGCAGGTGTTTATGAAGATCGCCCAGGATAGGCATCTTCTTCAGCTTGGGCGGGAAAACGCTGCTGTCAGCATACAGGGAGTTGTTATCATGCGTGATACCGAACTCATTGTAGGTCTTGATCAGAGCCTCATCCAGCATCTGCTCTTCCTCGTTGGTCATATCGGGAATCAGCAGGCTGAAGAAGATCATCAGCTGCTGGATCTTCCGGGCAAGCATGGAGTCCATGTCGTTATAGTCGACCTCATCAATCAGCTCCATCTCAGGGCTGATCGTGTGCCGGATCTCCATGACATTGATGCAGTGAGGAGAGCCGGGCGCGATTTTGATGAACTCGCCGCCAATCTTGCTGCAGGCACGCTTGAACTCATGTCCCTTGATGGGGGCAATGATATAGCACTGGATACCACGCATTCTCATACGCAGAGCCAGAAGCTGCAGCGTGAAGGTCTTACCGGCACCAGATGTACCGCACATAGTCAGGTTTGCATTCTTGTTAATTTTCGTATTGAAAAGGTCAACGATGCAAAGAGAGTTATTATGCCGGTTGACACCCAGCAGCACACCAGAGTCATCGGACATCTCAAAGCT
>JAFZFH010000156.1 GCA_017555965.1 Bacteroidales bacterium | reverse complement strand
GCAACCATCCTCCGCTCATTCTTCCTGTAATCAAATGAGACAATGGCTGATTATCCCGTAAACAAGGGAATCGGTCGTGCGGTGGAGTTCAAGGGATTGAAGGCACAATACCTCTTCATCTTTGTAGGCGGGCTATTGGCTCTGTTCGTTCTCTTCGTCATCCTCTATATGATTGGGATAGACCAATGGATATGTATAGGCTTCGGGGTAGTATCGGCTTCCGTCCTCGTATGGAAGACCTTCGCCCTGAACGCCAAGTACGGCGAACATGGACTGATGAAACTCGGTGCTACCAAGAGCCATCCCCGTTACCTGCTCAACCGACGACGCATTTCCCGACTGATTAAGAAACGAAAGGAAGATAGACAATGAGAAACATTCTGAAAGCAACGACACTTGAAAACAAGTTTCCGCTGTTGGCGGTGGAACACGGGTGCATCATCTCAAAGGATGCCGACCTTACGGTGGCCTTTGAAGTGGAACTGCCCGAACTTTACACCGTTACGGGTGCGGAATATGAGGCGATACACGGCTGCTGGATAAAGGCAATCAAGGTGCTTCCGGACTTTTCCATCGTCCACAAGCAGGACTGGTATATCCGTGAGACCTACAAACCCGAACTCCACAAGGAGGACATGAGTTTCCTCAGCCGCTCCTTTGAAAGACATTTCAACGAAAGACCGTACTTGAAGCATTCCTGCTACCTCTTTCTGACAAAGACGACAAAGGAACGTAGCCGTATGCAGAGCAACTTCAGTACGCTGTGCAGGGGGCATATCATCCCGAAGGAGATAAACAAGGATACGGCGACCAAATTCCTTGAAGCCACAGAACAGTTCGAGCGTATAATGAACGATTCGGGTTTTGTGAAACTCCGCCGACTGACAACCGATGAGATAGTCGGAACGGAAGAGAAAGCCGGAGTGATTGAACGCTACTTCTCGCTGATGCCCGAAGACAATGCCTGCCTGCAGGACATCTGTCTCTCGCCCGAAGAGATGCGTATCGGCAACAACCGCCTTTGTCTGCATACTCTCTCCGATGTAGGTGACCTGCCGGGCAAGGTATCTACCGATATAAGGTTTGAAAAACTATCTACTGACCGCTCTGACTGCCGCCTGTCATTCGCAAGTCCTGTTGGACTGCTGTTGCCCTGCAACCACATCTACAACCAGTATGTGCTGATTGACAACAGTGAGGAGAATTTGCAGAAGTTCGAGAAAGCCGCAAGGAACATGCAATCACTGTCCAAGTACAGCCGAAGCAACAGCATCAACAAGGAGTGGATTGACCAATACTTGAACGAGGCACATTCCTACGGACTGACCTCCGTCCGTGCCCACTTCAACATTATGGCGTGGAGTGACGATGCGGAGGAACTCAAGCGGATAAAGAACGATGTGGGAAGCCAGCTCGCAAGTATGGAATGTATGCCGCGACACAACACCGTGGATTGTCCTACTCTCTATTGGGCGGGCATACCGGGCAATGAGGCGGATTTTCCTGCCGAGGAGAGTTTCTACACCTTCACGGAGCAGGCGGTATGCTTCTTCACGGAAGAGACCAACTACCGAAGTTCACTCTCTCCGTTCGGTATTAAGATGGTGGACAGGCTGACTGGAAAGCCGTTGCACCTTGACCTCTCGGACTTGCCGATGAAGAAGGGAGTAACCACCAACCGTAACAAGTTCGTGTTGGGGCCAAGCGGTAGCGGAAAGTCCTTCTTCATGAACCACCTTGTAAGGCAATACTACGAGCAGGGAACTCACGTGGTGCTGGTGGATACGGGTAATTCCTATCAGGGCTTGTGCGAGATGATCAGACGCAAGACCGGAGGAAAGGACGGCATCTACTTCACCTATACAGAAGAGAATCCCATTTCGTTCAACCCGTTCTACACCGATGACTATGTGTTTGACGTGGAGAAGAAGGACAGCATCAAGACCCTGCTGCTGACGCTATGGAAAAGCGAGAACCAGGAAGTGAGCAAGACGGAATCGGGAGAACTTGGAAGTGCCGTGAGCAACTATGTGGAG
>JAFZFH010000155.1 GCA_017555965.1 Bacteroidales bacterium | reverse complement strand
TCTGTCCTCAGATGATACAGTCAATTTCTTGCGGCCGCGACGACGGCGAGCTGCCAATACACGACGTCCGTTAGGAGTCGACATGCGCTCGCGGAAGCCATGCTTGTTACGACGCTTGCGCTCTGATGGTTGGAATGTTCTCTTCATATCTAGATATTTTTATATTTTCCTATATAATTTGGGAGTGCAAAGGTAGTCTTTTTGATTTTATTTGCAAAATATTTTATCATTTTTCTATGAAAATGACCTGTTTGGTTTCAAAGAATGGATCATCTGTCCATTTTGAGATGGGCCAAATGTGTGCAGATCCCTTGCGAAGACCTGCTTTTGCGATCTCTTCAGCCAGATCTCCGCCCTTAAGATAGAGGATACCTTCCTTATATTTACCCTTTACCCAAGGCATGAAATTCTCGAGTGCAGTGACTGCACGTGACACGATGTAATCAAAAGTCTCAGGTAGTGACTCTGCTCGCGCATTGACTGTCTTCACATTCTCAAGACCGAGTCCCTTGGCAACTTCTGTGGCAACAATGATCTTCTTGCCGATGGAGTCGCACAATGTGAACTGTGCATGAGGGAAAATGACAGCCAGAGGAATGCCGGGGAATCCGCCGCCTGTACCGAGATCCATTATCTTGAGCGGTTCGGCAATGCTGTACGGACCCTCACCACGGAGGTGTTCGTATATGTCAGGCATTTCTGCCTTGATGTATGCTGCTATGCCCAGCGAATGGAGGACATGGTGCCTGTAAAGTTCGTCGATGTCTTTGCGTGAAACCACGTTTATCTTTGAGTTCCACTCTCTGTAAAGACCTTCCATAAGGCGGAACTGTTCCATTTGTCCCTCTGTAGCTTCGGGGAACTTGGTTTCGATTATCGTCTTGAATTCGTTGTATGTCATAGCCTATAGTAATTCGTCTGAGTAGTCCATCATCTTCAGCAGCTGAGCCTTTGCTCTGCGTATCTTTGTCTTGACCGTGTTTATCGGCATGTCAAGTGCATCAGAAATCTCCTTGTATCCGAAATTGTCGATCAGGTTCATCTTTGCCACAGTCTTGTAGTCGTCTTTCAGCTTTTCTATGTTGTTGAGCCATTTGTCATATTCCTGCTGGTTTATGATGTCTTCTTCAGGATTATGCATTGCTGCGGGAAGCTCCTTCAGTTCTGCAAAATCCTCGCTGATTGACGTGGTCGGCAGATTGTTCTTCTCTCTGTCATGTCTGCTCATATGGTCGAATGCCGTATTTCGGGCGATTCTGTATATCCATGTGGAGAACTTATATTCCGGATTATAGTTTCCAAGCTGGCTGAATGCCTTCTGGAAACTCTCCAGGCAGATGTCCTCGATGTCTTCCTTCTGGTTTACATATCGTGAAATATGACTCCTTACGCCGACATTGTATCGGGTGTACAGTACGATGAAGGCCGCCTGGTTCTGTTCAAGAGCGAGACGGACGAGCTCCATGTCCTGCAGATTAGTGAGCTTCGAGCCAGTTGTTTCCATGGTTGCATTCTACTGTTAGTGGTACTGATAACTCGGTGACATTCTCCATCTCTTCCCTTACAATCCTTTCGAGAGTCTCGACTTCTTCCGCAATGGCGTCAAATACGAGTTCGTCGTGGATCTGGAGGACCATCCTGCTCTGCAGGCCTTCCTGTCTGATACGTCTGTCCACATTTATCATCGCAAGTTTGATGATGTCTGCAGATGTACCCTGGATAGGGGCGTTGACTGCTGTCCTTTCTGCCAGAGAGCGCACTGTGCCGTTCTTTGAATTGATGTCAGGAAGGTACCTTCTTCTTCCGAATATTGTCTCGACATATCCTGTCTCGCGCGCAGAGGTCAATGTGTCTTCAATGAATGACGATATTGCCGGGAAATTGGCGAAATAATCGTCGATGATCTTCTTCGCTTCAGTTCTTCCGATATGCAGTCGCTGCGAAAGACCGAATGACGATATTCCGTACATTATTCCGAAGTTGGCTGTCTTTGCGATGCGTCGTTGGTCTGCAGTGACCTCCTCGAGCGGTATGCCGAAGATTTTTGCTGCAGTGATGGCATGCACGTCCTGACCGTTACGGAATGCGCCGATCAGATTTGCGTCGCAGCTCAGATGTGCCATTATTCGCAACTCGATCTGCGAGTAGTCTGCGGAAACGATCACGCCGTCCGGACGGCTGGGGACAAAGGCCTTGCGGATCTCCTTGCCTCTCTCAGTGCGGATCGGGATGTTCTGCAGGTTAGGCTTGGAAGAACTGAGTCGTCCTGTGGCTGTAAGAGCCTGGTTGAATGTCGTATGTATCTTACCTGTAACAGGGGATATGTAGTTCGGGAACGGCTCTATATATGTGGAGAGCAGTTTCTTGATACCCCTGTATTCAAGTATTTCGTTTATTATCGGGTGTTTGTCCGCCAGGGTGTTGAGTGTGTCCTCATCCGTCGGATAGCTGTAGCGTACTCCTGCTTTCGGCTTTATCTTCGGGTCGAGATTCAGCTTTTCGAACAGAACTGTACCTACCTGCTTAGGTGACATGATGTTCAGATTCGGTTCATCTGCCATCTCACGTATTCTGTCCTGGATGACGTTCATTTCGGCAGCAAGGGATGACGCATATCTTTTGAGCTGGACTGTATCTATGCGGACTCCCTCCACCTCCATTTCGGATAGAACCTTAAGCAGCGGTTCTTCCATGGTGTCGTACAGTTCCTGAAGCTCCATCTCGCCCATTTCTCCCCAGATCTTTTCTCCGAGCAGAATGGTCACTGCGCCTTCAGCGCATCTGTCTGTCTTTTCTTCTTCGGCAGGTTCATCAAAGAGGGAAAGGGGTTCCTGTTCTTTCTGGGATTCGTTTTCTTCCAGATTGATTTCAAGGTATGACTTTGCAAGGATGTCGATCTTGTGGCTCTTTTCCGGATTGACAAGATAGTGCATAAGCTCGATGTCCATATGACGACCGTTCAGCTCGATTCCGTTATGTTCCAGAAGGTTTCTCTGTGCCTTGAGGTCGTAACCGTATTTGGTGATATCCTTATCTTCCATGACGGCACGGAAATCTTCGATTCCTCCTTCGGCCACCAATATCTTCTTGTTCTCGATGACGGCTACCGTTATGTTTCTTACCTTGGAGAACATTCCGGTCTCTTCACATTCTACGATAATGGCAAAGCTGCCGGCTTTGTTTATGGCCTTTACGGCATCAGAAGGAGTGACATGTCCGAATTCCAGCTTCTTTTCCTCTTTCTGTACGGTGGTCTGCACATTTCCAAGGAATTTACGGAGCGAGCCGAACTCATATTTTTCGAAGAGGTCCGCCACTTCTGGAGTGTACTGACCGTCTATCAGCATGTCCTTGCTGTCTACTGGTATTTCCAGGTCTGTCTTTATGGTCACAAGGTCATGGCTGAGCCTTATGTGTCCTTCTGCTCCCATGAATGCTTCCCTCTGTTTTGGAGTCAGGTCATTCAGGTGAGTGTAGATATTCTCGACAGTTCCGAACTTCGCGATGAGCTTACCTGCTCCTACTTCTCCTACACCTTTTACTCCAGGGACATTGTCAGATGAGTCTCCGCATATTGTGAGGATTTCGATGACCTGTTCAGGTCTTTCGATTCCATATTTTTCACATACCTTCTGAACATCGATCAGTTCGTTGTCTCCACCTGCCTTTCCTGGTTTATATTGGATGATGTTCTGACTGATGAGCTGACCGTAATCCTTGTCAGGGGTTACCATATAGACTTCGAAACCCTCCTTCTCCGCTCTTTTGGCCATGGATCCGATTACATCATCGGCCTCATAACCCTTGAGCATGAGTACTGGAAATCCCATTGCCTTGCAGAGTTCGCAGAGCGGTTCCAGGGAGTCGATCACGAGCTGAGGTGTTTCGCTTCGTGTGCCCTTATATTCAGGAAACATCTCATGTCGGAATGTGCCACCCGGAGGGTCGAACGCGACAGCAAGATGTGTGGGCTTTTCTCTTTCAATAAGTTCCAGAATGTATTTCGTGAATCCGAAGAGTATGGACATGTCCGCACCCTTTGAATTTATCATAGGATGCCTGAGGAATGCATAGTACATCTTGAATACAAGAGCATGTCCGTCTATAAGGAATAGTCTGTCTTTCATCAGTGGTCAAATTTGACTCTTGGGTATAAAATGAACCCCAAAGGTATAAAAAGTTTCGTTTACTTTTACGGCTATGTGAAATTTAATCTGAATACGGTGATTTTAATTTGGAATAATTATAAATAGTATTATATTTGCAAACGGAATCTAATTTAAAATAATAAAAATTTAGAACTATGAAACGAGTTTTATTCGCAATCATTGCAATCGGTATTTCGCTGGCATGTACAGCAGAGAACAGACCGGTTACCATCGAGAAACTTCCGGCACCTGCGAAGGAATTTCTGAATGTAAATTATCCTGATCAAAAGATATCTTATGCGTTTATGGATGATGATCTTATAAGACCTGATTATACAGTGCGTCTTGTAAATGGTGTTGAATTGGTTTTTGAGCATGATGGCGCTCTTGAGAAGATCTCCGATAAGGTTGGTGTTCCAAATGGAGTTGTTCCTGTGCAGATAGCTGATTATGTGAAGACATATTATCCTGATGCCCTTATCGTGGAATATGAAATAGGCAGAAAGGAGTATGAGGTGAAGCTGACCAACGGACTGGAACTTACTTTCAACAGCAATTTCAAGCTCCGTGAGCTGGATGACTGATGTTTGTTTTTTATCCTCAAGAGTGTTAAATTTGTTGTCACGAATTCGTGGCAACATTTTTTATTATGAAAAAAATACTTCTTACCGCGGCAGTAGCCGCTTTTTTTGCAGGAAGTGCAGTTTATGCCCAGACTCCTGCCGCTTCCCGTGACGGTGGCATATCTCCTGAAATACTTTCGGAAATAAGTAAGGGATACGCCGGAAATGCAAGTGACAAGGCAATTAGAAATGCGCTCGCAGTGACTTCTATCGCGACTTTGTCCGTCAACGCAGATAACGCAGCAATGATTGATACCCATTTTTCTGACAGAGTGAAGACAAAGGGTATCACCGATCAGCAGTCTTCCGGACGTTGCTGGCTCTTTACTGGTCTTAATGTGTTGAGAGCCAAGATGATCGACAAATATGACCTTCCGGGGATGGAATTCTCTCAGAATTACCTTTTCTTCTATGATCAGCTTGAGAAGGCCAATCTTTTCCTTCAGGGAATCATCGATACTAAAGATCTTCCTTTTGAGGACAGAAAGGTGGACTGGCTGTTTTCAAATCCGCTCAGTGACGGCGGCCAGTTTACAGGAGTTTCCAATCTTGTGGTGAAATATGGTCTTGTCCCATCTGAGGCTATGCCAGAGACATATCAGTCCAACAATACTTCAAACATGGCCAATCTCATCAAACTCAAGCTTCGTGAGTACGGTCTTGATCTTCGCGCCGCTGCAGCTGATGGCGCTTCTGCGAAGAAACTTCAGAAGATGAAGGTCGAGCAGCTGTCGGAAGTTTACCGTATGCTCGCTCTATGCCTTGGTGAGCCTGTGCAGGAGTTCGAATGGACAAGATGTGATGCCGCCGGCAATATTGTAAATACAAAGAAGTACACACCTAAGTCATTCTATGACGAGTATATCGGTGAGGATCTCGAGAATAACTATGTCATGATCATGAATGACCCTTGTCGCGAATACGGTAAGGTGTACGAAATCGACTATGACAGACATGTTTATGACGGACACAACTGGTTGTATATCAATCTTCCTGTAGAGCGTATCAAGGAAATGGCCATTGCTTCGATCAAGGATAATACAGCTATGTATTTCTCATGTGACGTGAATAAGTTCCTTGACAGGAAGAAAGGTGTTCTTGATATTGCGAACTTTGATTATGAGTCTCTCATGGGTGTGACCTTCGGTATGGATAAGAAGGAAAGGGTACAGACTCATGCGAGCGGTTCGTCACATGCGATGACTCTTATTGCTGTGGATGTATGTCCTGAGACCGGTAAGTCAGTTAAATGGATGGTGGAGAACAGCTGGGGTGCTGCGTCAGGATACAAGGGATGCCTCATCATGACTGACGAGTGGTTCAATGAGTATATGTTCCGTCTTGTAGTCGAGAAGAAGTATGTTCCTGAGGATGTTCTCAAGATGCTCGATCAGAAGCCTGAGCTCCTCCCTGCATGGGATCCTATGTTCGCTCCTGAGGAATAATTCTACCGATTTTATTATTATATTTGCAGGACTCAATAGAAAACAGATTACATCAAAATGGCACAGAAACCATCTATCCCTAAAGGTACAAGAGACTTCGGTCCGGCTGAAATGGCAGGACGCAACTATATTTTCGACACAATACGTTCAGTATTCAAGACTTACGGTTATGCTCCAATCGAGACTCCTTCAATGGAGAATCTGAGCACTCTTCTCGGCAAGTATGGCGAGGAGGGCGACAAGCTGCTTTTCAGAATCCTCAATTCTGGAGATGCTTTTTCGAAGATCAATTATGACGAGTATCGTGTAGAGGGAACGGAAGACGGATATAACAGCAAGGCTCTTTCACTCAAGGTGTGCGAGAAAGGTCTCCGTTATGACCTCACAGTGCCTTTTGCGCGTTTCGTGGTACAGCATCAGAACGACATCACATTCCCTTTCAAGAGGTTCCAGATCCAGCCTGTATGGCGCGCTGACCGTCCTCAGAAGGGTCGTTATAGAGAGTTCTATCAGTGCGATGTGGATGTTATCGGTTCTACATCTCAGCTTAATGAGCTTGAACTTGTGCAGATCGTCGACAGAGTGTTCACTTTGTTTGATGTGAATGTATGCATCAAGATCAACAATCGCAAGGTCCTCACAGGTATGGCTGAGATCTGCGGATTCCCTGACAAGGTGGTGGACATTACAGTTGCAATCGACAAGATTGACAAGATCGGTCTCGAGGCTGTTGAGGCTGAGATGGCTGAGAAGGGACTTTCTCATAATGCGATTGAGGTGATCCGTCCTATCCTCAGTCTTTCTGGTACAACTGCAGAAAAGATTGCTGTGATGAGAGACCTTATGAGCGGCAAGTCAGCTTCTGGTCTTGTATCAGAGACCGGTCTCAAGGGACTTGATGAACTTGAGGAACTTTTCGGTTTCATCGATGCAGCCGGCATTCGTCATGAGGTGGAAATCGATCTTTCGCTTGCACGTGGATTGAACTATTACACTGGAGCAATTTTCGAGGTCAAGGCTAAGGACTTCGCTATCGGAAGCATCTGCGGAGGCGGACGTTATGACAACCTTACAGGTATCTTCGGACTTCCTAATATGTCAGGAGTCGGCATCTCTTTCGGTGCAGACCGTATCTATGATGTTCTCAAGGGTCTTGACAAGTTCCCGTCAGAGGTTACATCTACTACTAAGCTTCTTGTTGCCAACATGGGCGTAGAGGAACTCAAGTATCTGATTCCTGTAGTGAAGGCCTTGCGTGAGGCTGGTGTTCCTTGTGAGATCTATCCTGAGCAGGCTAAGCTCAAGAAGCAGTTTGACTATGCGGATAAGAAGTCTATCCCATTCCTCTCGATTGTAGGTGGAAATGAAATTGCAGAGGGTGTGGTAAATGTCAAGAACCTTGCAACAGGAGAGCAGAAGTCTTTCTCTAAGGATGATGTGGCGTCAATGCTTGCATTTTTGGCTTAAAATGACTGTTCGAACAAGTATAAAGAGCGATTTTTGTTAAATAATGCAAAATAAATTTGCAGATTAAAAAATCCTTCGTATATTTGCAGTCCAATATCGCGGGATAGAGCAGTTGGTAGCTCGTCGGGCTCATAACCCGGAGGCCGGAGGTTCGAGTCCTCCTCCCGCTACTAAACAGGACAAGTCGCAAGATTTGTCATGATTTTTTATATCTATTGTCTCGTAATTAGTTGATATAGAGCGAAAAAGACCAAACACTGCGTTCTCCTCAACGGTTAGATAACACTTGTTTTCATTATCCCAGTAAATCCCCGGGGATGGACCAGTTTTTGGATGCTCTCGGGGTTGGGTACGCATACTTGAAGAACCTCAACATCGCAGAGGATAATCCTTTCTCGAACGGTAAATGCGTGATTAGGAGAGGAATACTTGTTACCTCGAAAAAAAAGTGTTAGTTTCGATGCAGTAAAACACATATCTTTGCGTTTATAGTATAGATTTGTTTGAAATCACAATTTGTTATTTGGATATGAAACCGCTCAAAATCATGCTGTTATTCGCCGGTCTGATTCTGCTGGTCTGTTGCGAAAAAGCATCCCCTGACAGTTTGCAAGGCAGGTGGGAACCCATATATGCCTCTGGTGTTCATGAAGATGCTGTTTATACTTACTCTTTTGATGGACCTGTTGATGAGCATGGACAGGTTTTGGCGACGATGGTGGGCAAAAAAAACCCTGATATAAAGTATGAGCCGCACTCCATGCTAATTACGGGAATCCGCTTTTTCCGGAAAAACGGGGAAGATGTATTCATTACTTTCTACAAGGACTCTCCCCATAAAGAGATTGGAAAGCCACTCCTGTACAGAGTCGAAAACGGGAAGCTCTACTGTGAATTGCCTATGGGTGCATTCATCAACTGTTCTCCCGATGTTCTCGAAGAAGGTTCTGGAAAATTTGACGAAGGCACTCCCATTTCATTCCTGGGCAATGGGCAGGTAAAGATTGGTGATTTCACCTATAGCAAGAAGTGATTGGCACATTTGTAAGAGTAGCCAGTTTATTTTAAAAAGCTAAAGTAGAGCGCTTCCTCGAGTCCGGGGAGGCGTTTCTGTGTGTTAAAATAGCTCATTTTCATTTTGATACATTCTTACCATATGCAGTGGGAGGGTATGTTGTTATATTACCTGACACCGCACTTGAAAAGGTATTCCCACTGCAGAACCTTGCGACCGTGACGGAACCTCAACACGGACTGGAGCGTGTAGATGTATAGGGCATCCAGTGATTCCGGGGTCTCGAGCAGGTTGAAGTCATAGGTAACGCCCGTCTTTGAGCATGCCCGTTTTATCTGCTCGCAGTTCATCCGTACCTCGAGTCGGTGGAGTCGCTTCCTGTTACCATAGAAATCACTGATATACTGCTTCCTGGAGGCATTCTCGATTTCTTCTGCCTTGTTGTAGCAGTCCAGCGTTATTCCCATATGCTTGTTCTTTGCCGCTTTTGCCTGCTTGATGGTCAGCCCTTTTGTCCCATCCTTTGCCAGCGACATTCCGCAGGTTCGATATACGCCTTTCAGCATCGCAGTCCGGTCCTTCACCTCCTTCCCGTTGATGATGACCGCTATATCCTCCCGGCGCATCATCTTACGAATTCGTGAGGCGATCTCATAACCGAAATCCCGGGCAAGGTCCAGCGATGAAATGCCATAGTACCGTAGTCCAAGTCGGTCTGGAATCCGTTTAACTGCATTGAGGAGGTCTCGGTCGTATAGGGCGGCATTCTCCACCTTCATCCAGAGGTAGAGTTCGTTCCCGTCACTGGCGAAGCGGTCGAAGTACAAGTTACCGAGTTTCTGGGCTCGGGGTGTCGTTATGTTGAAGTAATGCCGATGGAAGCGCCCTTCTACACGGGAAAGGCGGAAGTCACCATAGTTGATAGCATATAATTCCCGGAGTTCTGCCAGAAGTGCCGGTGCGGCCAGAAAACAGATGACAAGATTGTCGATGATGGTGGTCCCGAGATTACATACCGCCATCGGTGTTTAGAGGTTCGACTTCATTATTCTCGTGGCTCTGGTCCTTGTACGAAACGCCGGACCAGTACTTCAGCATGCCCTGACGGATATGTTCTTTATGACTATACGTTTTCGCTTTGCCCTTCGTTGAGGCGCTGATTTTTTTTCTTACCTCGTCTGGGAGGTCTCTGTACTGTCTCTTGTATTCCATAATTGTATTGTATTTCTCTTTATAAATAGTAGGATTGGAAGGAAAAGTAAAGGGATGCTTGTGATTTCCTGGATTACTCTTTACAACCCCTTCGTCTAACAGTTGTAAAGCCCTGCTATACTTACTGGAAAGGACCCGGATAGAATGAGGACCGGTAGAACGCAACTGTTTGGACGGAGGGAGATTGGGAGCGGTGATGACTACCCCATCTTCTGCTATCCCCTTCATCGTTTGTCTGGTGCGAGTTCTGGCACTATAATATGCTTGTAGCGACACCACTTGATGAACGCCACTATTCTCTTGAAGTCAGCGATGAAGCGGTTCGATAATCTCAAGTGCTGTTCTACTAATGAGGAAAAGTCGAAAGATTTTTCCTCTTTTTTTTATTGTTCATATTCTACTTCTACGTTTTCCCAATCTGCAACGCCTGGATCAAAATAAATAGGACGTCTGGAGGTGTCTGTATGTTCTGTCGTATCTGCTGGAGGGGTGGTCGCTTTGGTTGTATCTGCCGCGCTCTTTGCGGGAGCGAGGTTGATTATCTCTGTCTTTATGCATCCCCATACCAAGGCTGTTGAAAGAATGATGATTCCTATGATGTAGACTATGACTTTTTTCATAATTCAACTGTTTTGCAGTTGAATGCCAAAATCTATGCAAGTCCTTTTGGCAATTCCGATAATTTATCGTACATTTGCAGTCCCATTTTTAAGGAGTGGGAAAAATATTGTTGCGGGCGTGTTGAAATTGGTAGACAAGCCAGACTTAGGATCTGGTGCCGAGAGGCGTATGGGTTCGATTCCCTTCGCCCGCACTCGAAAAAAGCTCAGCTATATAGCTGGGCTTTTTTCGTCGGCACAAGTGCCGAACATGCGGTCGAAGGGAATCGGAGATTCTTCTTGTCGCTCCACAAGTGCGCACAACGGTACTGAATAATGGCCGATGTGTGCAGTGCTTATTGATGCTGGTGCGAATTAGTTCTTCTGGAACTTTATGCAGCACCAGTTGTCGATGGAGTCGTGGCTGATGTAGGTGAGTCCAGAGTTCTGGGCCATACCGATGATCATAGGCATGTCTTCAACATAGAATCCGCTGACGAAGAGCAGACCTTCCTTGTGGAGGCAGAGCGAATATGTCGGGATGTCCTGAAGGAGAATGTTGCGGTTGATATTTGCCAGGATTACGTCGTAGGTGTTCCTCTGGAGGAGGGAAGCGTCTCCGCAGCATGTCTCGATGCGTGTGCCGACCTTGTTGAGGCGTGCATTGTCATATGCTGAAATGGCAGCTACAGCATCGATGTCGATTCCATAAACCTTCGATGCCTTCATCTTGGCTGCGAGAATTGCAAGGACTGCAGTGCCGCAACCCATGTCAAGAACGACTTTATCACGTACTGAATCCTCATTGTTCAGAAGGGCACGGCACATCATGAAGGTTGTCTGATGGTGACCTGTACCGAATGCCATCTTAGGGTCTATGGTGATGTTGAATCTTGTCTTCTTGAGTCCTTCATGGAATGATGCCTTGATTGTGCATTTGCCGTCTACGACAATAGGCTCGAACTGGCTCTCCCATACTGCATTCCAGTTGGTTGCCGGAATCAGGTTTGCAGACCATCCGATATCGAATCCATAGCCTTCTAGTCCGCTGAGCAGGACTTTCAATACACTCGGATCGTAGAGGTCTTTCTGGATATAGCATCGCAGGTACGGGTCATCGTTGCTGAATGATTCAAACGGCAGTTCGCTGATTTCAGCTGTCAATATCTCAGCATTCTCTTCTGTAAAAGGTGCAATCTTAATCGCTACCTCAATATATTCCTGACTGTTCATTATGTTATTGTTTTTCAGTTGATTCATTGTTGGTTTCCGGTGTTTCAGCAGTCGCTTCGAGTGTCTTTTGTTCCTCTTCGCTCAGCTCCTCTGTTTCCTGATCGACCGCATTTACGTATTCCATCTCGTTCTTAAGTTCCGCGATTGCTTCCTGGCGTTCGTTTTCCTGGATAGCAGCTTCGACACCCTTCTCAAAGATGTTCCTGATGGATGTGGCGAGATTTATCTTTGTCTCGTCTATGACTGAAGTGAATACAGGTACCTTCTCATTCTTGTACTTCGGTTTTCCAATCTTGAACTTCATGTTTTCAAAATCCTGTCCGTAAACATCGACTCCTACTTTGATGATCAGAGGAGACTTGATTATTGATGCGTGATACCTGTATGACATGTCCAGATTCTGCTTGCCGCTCAAGGCAAGCGTGTAGCGGTCAAGGCTCAGGACGAAAGGGAAGACCTCCAGAACATTGTCCCTGATCATTCCCTCTACTGTCATATGTTTGATTTGTCCGGTCTTCCTGTCATCGAACTTCAGTTTTTTGGCAAGAGATGTGAACATCTCACTGTTTGATATTGTGAGGTAGTCTCCGCTTATTCTGAGTACTCCATTGACTGTAGGAGGCAGGATGTTCATGTTGGTGTCCAGTCGTGCTGTAGCCGCAAGCTCACAGTTCAGTTTTCCTGCAAAGGACTTCAGCAGAGGCATGATCGTGTCAACGGCAGGCATGAGGTCGATGGCCTTTTCTGCTGTCAGGTCCTTGAACTCGAAATTAAATCCTGCCTTGATGTCATCCTTTGTGCGGGTCGAATAGAAACCCTCGAAGTTTACGCTTCCGATGTTCGAGGTGGCCATTGTATTCGTTATCTGGATACATCTTTCCTTCATCAGCATGTTGGCTTTCAGGTCTGAAACCGTAAGGTCTGACCATGTGATTCCCTTGCCGTTGAGAGTGATGTCAGCATTAAGGTTGCCAGGGATCACGATGAGTTTTGCCTCCTCTTTGACAGATGTTGTGTCGTTTATCACCATCTTGAGGAATTCTGAGTTTGACGCATCTGACATCTTGTCCTTGGCAGCTTCCGGATTGAAATGCGAACCGGCATTGTATGCAGTCAAAATTTCATTGGCATCCATTCCGTCTGTGCTGATGTCCATATCAAGCTTGAGGGTAGAGCGTGCTCCGCCTCTTCCGGTCAGAGCTCTTCTCAATCCGGTCAGTTCGCCTTTTGCAGCAATGCCGGATTTGCCTGACATTACCTTGAGACTGTCTATGCCAATCCTGTCATTGCTGAAGCTGACATGCATTCCTCGGAGGATGTTTCTGAGAGGGAAGTAAGGAGTCATCAGGATACCTGTGCGGATGTCGATGTCTCCGTTCAGGTCCCATTCTCTGAAGTATTTTGCAAGACTCTGGTCGAGACGTATATCGATATCTTGTTTCCTGAAGTCCTCATCCTGCATCCATTCAGGAAGATCCGCTTGAGGTCGCTGTCCTCTTTCTCTTCTCTGACCGCCTTCTGAAGGGCGTCGGATCTCTATTGATCTCATGGCCGCATCAGCCTTGAGCGATGCGTCTGTGAGGATTGCTCTGTTTACATCTGTTATAAGTGTAATCCTTTTATTCTTGCTCGTAAGGGTGAGGAGCGGAGTTGATGGGTTATCCCTGTGTGGCCTCATCTGAAAACCGTTCTCTGTTTCATCCATGTTGATGCTCATTCCGGATGCGTCAGTCAATGTGATGCCCTGAGCGCTCAGACGTCCTCCCAATCTGCCGACCTTGGATGTGTCGATTCCCTCTGCTGAGTTTTTTGCGGAGAGTACGATCTGGTTTCCGTCAAAAGCCAATCCGCCTTTATATGAAGCATCAATCTTTCCGATCTTTCCTGTGATGCCCATAAGGCGCATTGTCTTTCCGGAATCTCTGCGGGAAACTCTGCTTTCCGGGCCGAGGTCTGCGCTGAGGTCTTCGATTACTACGCTCAAGCTGTCTTTCGGCATCTTGAATGTGAGGTTTCCGCTTGTGAGCTTTCCGGTCAAGGATGACTGCGAGAATGTATAGATGCTGAGATCGGACATCTTTGCCGTACCGCTTATCTCTGCTGCAATGTTTCCTTCAGCAATCAGCCCCAAGGTGTCCGGGATGAATCTCATGAGTGAATCCAATGATGCGGACAGGCTTCCTTCTACAGATATCTTCGGGTCAGCTGACAGTATATTCTGCATGCTGCCGTATCCGTTCAGGTCAAGACCGTTTGTACTGACGTCGATTTCGTTTACGTTGATGTTCAGGCTTCCTTGTCGCGTATTGGCCAGATAGGCATCAAATGCCACCATGACCTCTTCTCCTAAGTCTTTGTGTGCGAATCTTGCACGAGGCATTATGAAATCAATGCTGAAGACAGGCAGCTTTCCTGTTTCGTGCACATATTCACCCTTGCATGACATGTCTATGCCTATGATGGCATCTGTCTGTATCTCGGATGCTTCCGGTATGAAGTTCTTTGCGAACTTGTTGATCACATCGTCGACCTTGCACTCGCTTACAGTAAGTCTTCCGTCGATTTCCGTGATTCCGTCGAGGAAGCGGAGGTCAGCTTCTCCTTCAAAAGGTATGGCCGCGACTTCTGCCTTGAAGTTATGTACACCGACTGTGAGGATACTGTCTTTAGGGATATGTACGGTGCTCGAAATCTCTATAGGGATGTTGAGGCGTCCGAAAGCTCTTGTTGCAACAAGAGTCTTGGCCTCCATGCTGACATCCATGTGGTCATGGTGTTTGTGGAGGCGAAGTCTGTCAAGTCCTACCGCGAGAGTGTCTGAGGCGATTCTTCCGGCAACAAAAAGGCTGTCTATTGCCAGACCATCTTCATAAATGGCATTCTTGAGCTCTACTAAGGCGAAGATGTCCTTTTGGCTGTCGGTGAAGACTATTTCGGAGTTGTCGGTCAGACTTACTTTTCCGACGTTTATGTCAGGCATTGAGGTTTCCGACTCTTCTTTTTCCGTTTCGGAAGAGCTAAGAACGAGGATGTTCCAGTTGGCTTTATCCGGGCCGTATGAATGTGCGTAGATTCTCGGCCTTTCAAGGCATATTTCCGGCAACGAAATCTTTCCGAAAAGCAGTGGAGTGATGTTGATGCTTGCAGAAAATCTTGAGAATGTGGCCAAGGTGTCGGATACATCTCCGCAGCCTCTGTTCGTCAGATCGCCCTGCCGGCTGTCCTGCTTTTCTTGAACAAATCTGTCGGAAGGATAGGTTACGATGAAGTCCTCAAGATTTACTGTAACTGCCGGGAACTTCCTGAACACAGAAGCAGATACCTTTCCGAAGCTTATGTTTCCGTCGATATATTCCGATGCGATGTCATTGACCGTGTCGGTTACAAGGGACGTCGACAGCAGAATCTCCAGCAGACATATTGAGAAAATCCAGAAGCCCAGGATTCCTGCAAGAATCTTTGTGAGTTTCCTTCCGATATTCTTTCTGCTATGATTGCTTTCTGTTCCCATCTTGACAATTTATCATACAAACTTAATGAAAAATATCCATTTAAGTGTCATTAATATTTTTGTTGCATGATTTCTTTCTATTCATATATATATGTGCTATTTTTGCTGCCATAAAATTTGATTGAATGGACGCACCTTTTGTATATGATAATCATGTAACCGGCAAGAACTTTGTCGGCAGGAAAACCGAATGTACCGTGCTCTCTAATCTTCTTGATGCCGGAGAAAATGTATGTTTGTATGAGGCTCCGAAGGCCGGAAAGACATCTCTGGTACAGCAGACGCTTTACAATATGAGGGCTTCGGGCAAGCTTTTTATTGTTGCATATGTGGATCTTCTGAGCGTGCGTACAAGAAGAGGATTCCTGAAGAAGTTTGGCGGAGCGGTTTTAAGGGCGGCATATTCGACTCCATCTGATTATGCCTCTGCGATGGTAAAGTATCTGAGCGGCACACACTTCGTGTTTGATCCTGCTCAGTTTGCTTCCAAGGAAGATATTGTCTGCATGAATTGGGATGCGGATGATAATGATGTATACATGATGACACGTCTTCCTCAGAGAATAGCTGAAGAGAAGGGAATTCCGGTATATGTGGTCTTCAGGGATTTTCAGAATGTGATGAATACTGAAGACTTTGAGGTCATATTCAAGAATATGGAGAAGGTGTTCGCGGAAAGAGACCGTACCGCACCTGTGAAATCTGCTTTTGTGTTCTGTGGCTCAATGGTCAATGCCATGAAATATATCTTTGCGGAAAAGAAGTATTTCTACAGACAGGTCAATTATCTGCCGTTGTCTGTGGTGGATGACAAGGATGCGATAGAGCATATCGTCAGAGGTTTCCGCTCCAGCGGAAAGGTTATCGAGAGGGATCTTGCTCTTGGTGCATGCAGGCTGTTCAGGTCGGAGATGTGGTATCTGAACCAGTTCTTCGCTATCTGTGATTACATGTCCAAGGGATTCATCAACGAGGCAATCCTTGTGGATGCCCTGAATTCCTTGATAGCTGTGCATGAACCTCGTTTCAAAGTATTGGTGAACGATCTTACTGACCATCAGCTCAGCCTTTTGAGGGCGGTGCTTGACGGTGTGGTCAAGTTCAGCGCATCAGATGTGATTGAAAGATATGCCCTTAATTCGTCTGCTAATGTGCGCAGAGTCAAGGATGCCCTTCGCAAGAAGGAGATAATCACTTTCAATGATAAGGATGAGCCGGTGATCATCGATCCGTTGTTCGAGTATTGGGTCAGCAAATATTATTTTGAGATACAGTAATGGCAAGGAAAAAGATAGTTGTTCTTACGGGAGCAGGTGTAAGTGCTGAAAGCGGAATCAGTACCTTCCGCGACAGCGACGGCCTGTGGGAGAATCACAATGTCGAGGATGTGGCATCTATCGAAGGGTGGTACAGGAATCCGTCGTTGGTTCTCGATTTTTACAATGCCAGAAGAGCGCAGCTCGCAGAGGTGCGTCCGAATGCCGCACATCTGGCAATCGCTTCGTTGGAGGATGATTTTGATGTTACTGTGGTTACGCAGAATGTAGATAATCTTCACGAAAGGGCGGGAAGTACGAGGATAATACATCTTCATGGAGAATTGACGAAAGTGCGTCCGGAAAACTGCTGCAACGATATGGACGGATTTTCAGAAGCGACGGTCTTTGATATCGGATCGGATTCCATCCATATCGGTGATATGGCTCCGAATGGTGCGCAACTCAGACCTCATATCGTGTGGTTCGGTGAAGCGGTCCCTAAGATAGATGCTGCAATTGATGCGGTCGAGGCTGCAGATATGGTCCTTATCGTAGGAACATCTCTGCAGGTTTATCCGGCTGCCGGGCTTTACAGGTACGCAAAAGCCGGTTCACCTATATATATAGTAGACCCAGCTGATGTGCCGGTACGCGATCCTAGAATCACTCATATAAAGGATGTTGCGACAAGGGGAATGGAAACCTTTAAAAATCTCATTAAATCAGCAAATTAGGCTTGGAATATTAAATTTTATGTCTATCTTTGCAGCCCTATAATGAAAAGGAGGTGATTTAGAGATGATTATAGTTCCAGTAAAGGATGGTGAGAGCATTGAGAAGGCTCTTAAGAAGTTCAAGAGAAAATTCGAGAAGACAGGTGCAATCCGTGAGCTTCGCGCAAGAAAGAACTTTGTTAAGCCGTCAGTGAAGAAGAGAATGCAGATGCAGAAGGCTATCTACGTTCAGCACATGCAGCTTCAGGACGAGCAGTAATTTTATATAGAAGATTATTAACAGATTGTCAAGCTATAGATGAAGAGTTGTCAAAGGACAACCGCTTGCTGTCTAAAACTTTTAATATTTTAAGGTTTTTATGTACGCAATTGTAGACATTGCAGGCCAGCAGTTCAAGGTAGAGGCTGGTATGGAAATCTTCGTCAACCGCCTCGCGGCTGAGAAGGGTGCTGCTGTCGAGTTCGACAAGGTACTCCTTATCGACGAGGACGGCGCAGTAAAGGTGGGTGCACCTTACGTTGATGGTGCTAAGGTAACAGCAACTGTACTCGACGACACTTGCAAGGGCAAGAAGGTTCTTGTATTCAAGAAGAAGCGTCGTAAGGGTTACCAGAAGTGTAACGGTCACCGTCAG
>JAFZFH010000154.1 GCA_017555965.1 Bacteroidales bacterium | reverse complement strand
CTTCCCATTCCGAACAGAGAAGTTAAGCTCACCATCGCCGATGGTACTGCCCCACCAGGTGGGAGAGTAGGTAGCTGCCACTTTCTTATACGACACCCTGTCATCATACGATGACGGGGTGTTTTGTTATATAATCATTATTATACAGCATAAAAAAAGAGGAGTTTAAAACTCCTCTCTGATATTGTATTGATTACGTTCTGTGCTGTTGCGTGAGATCATTTCGCAGATGAATCCTGCGAGGAACAACTGGAATCCCAATACCACTGCCAATAGTGCCAGGTAGAAAAGCGGCTGCTCTGTTACAGGTCTGAATATCAGTCCGTTACTCTGCTGAATGAGTTTTTCGACAATGATCCAGATTGTCATGAATCCGCCTGTAAGGAACATCAGGATACCTGTAAATCCGAAGAAGTGCATAGGTTTCTTACCGAACTTGCTGAGGAACCAGAGCGATATCAGATCAAGAAATCCGTTAACGAATCTTTCCAATCCGAATTTGCTGACACCATATTTTCTTTTCTGGTGCTGTACAGGCTTCTCAGTTATTCTGCAGAAACCTGCATTTTTAGCAAGATATGGTATATAACGGTGCATTTCTCCATACACCTCGATGTGTTTTACAACCTCGTTTCTATATGCCTTGAGACCGCAGTTCATGTCATGGAGCTTGATTCCTGTGATCTTTCTGGCTGTCCAGTTGTATAGCTTTGAAGGGAGATTCTTAGTGAGCTTATTGTCGTAACGCTGTTTTTTCCAGCCAGATACGATATCATAGCCCTCCTTAGTAACCATCCTGTACATTTCAGGAATTTCTTCAGGTGAGTCCTGAAGATCAGCATCCATGGTCACTACAACTCTTCCCTCTGCTGCCTTGAATCCGTGGAATAGGGCTGCTGATTTACCGTAATTACGTCTGAATGATATACCTCTGATATTTCCGTTCTTTTCTGATAGCGTTCTGATCAGATTCCATGATCCGTCAGTACTTCCGTCGTCAACCATCAGGATTTCATATCTGTATCCCTCCCTGGTCATCACGGTTTCAATCCATGCGACAAGTTCTTTAAGGGATTCTTCTTCATTGTACAATGAAATTACTATAGACAGATCTTTAGTGTATTCCATGGCTTCTGATTATTCTGCTGGTTTGTAATCTGCAAACGGATCCTTGCTCGGGATGTTGCGTGAAAGTATGAATGAAAGAATCATTCCATATAGGAAGCAGTAGATCAGATTCGAGAAGAATGTGATCTGTGCAAGATTGTCCTGATACTTCTCCATTATTGACATTGTATTGGAGTCCATCATCGGAGCCATCTGCTGCATTATCGCTTCCATCTGACCTTCAAAGAGATCTGGAGATATGAATGCCACATTAGCAAATGCAAAGGCAGAATATACGAGGGCTGAAAGAAATGCCATCGTCATGCCAAGTTTGAATGTGTCGGAATTTGTAACCGATTCGTTTTCCGATGCAGACTTCTTCATGAAGAATTTCATTATCCAGATGCATCCCACGAATTTTGCAGACCATAGTATGAAATTCAGGATCGATTTGAGGATAGCCGGAATCCCAGCCTGTTCAAGACCTTGTGAGATGAAAAGGAAAGCTGCTGCTGCAAGTCCAAGAAAGAGGCCTGCCTTGCCGGCTGTATTCCACATATTCTTCTGAATTACATTTTGTTCCATATTCATATCTTTAGTTGTACAAAGATAAGAAAAAATTCATACCTTTGCATTCTTGGATTGATAAGACTTTTTTATATATATAAATATTAGTACGATATGATCAATATTACATTTCCTGACGGCAGCGTGAGACAGTACGAAAGCGGCGTCTCAGCGTTCGACATTGCACAGAGTATCAGCCCCAAACTTGCAGCGGAGGTTCTGGCTGCAACTGTTGTGACGACGGCTGACATGACAGGAAAGGGTACAGTATATGATGTGACACGCCCGATTACAGAGGATGCTGCAATCCGTCTCCACAAGTGGGAGGATGCAGAGGCTAAGCATGTTTTCTGGCATTCTTCTTCACACCTTCTCGCAGCTGCACTCGAGGCTCTTTATCCTGGAGTGAAGTTCGGTATCGGACCTGCAATAGAGACAGGATTCTACTACGATGTTGACTTCGGTGAGAAGACTCTTGTAGAGGCTGACCTTAAGGCAATCGAAGATAAGATGATCGAGCTTGCACGTCAGAAGAATCCTTTCGTAAGAACAGAAGTCTCTAAGGCCGAGGCACTCAAGACATTTACAGAGAAGGGTGACGAGTACAAGTGCGAACTCATCAGCGAGCTCGAGGACGGTACAATCACATTCTACTCGAACGGTGATTTTACAGACCTCTGCCGTGGACCGCACCTTAAGGATACATCTGTGATCAAGGCTGTAAAGCTTACTGCAATCGCAGGTGCATATTGGAGAGGTGACCAGGACCGTCAGATGCTTACACGTGTATACGGTGTGACTTTCCCTAAGAAGTCTCTGCTTGACGAGTATCTCCAGATGATGGAGGAGGCAAAGAAGCGTGACCACAGAAAGATCGGTAAGGAGATGGAGCTCTTTACATTCTCTCAGAGAGTAGGTCAGGGTCTTCCATTGTGGCTTCCTAAGGGTGCTGCACTTCGCGAGCGTCTTGAGAACTTCCTCAAGAAGCTTCAGAAGTCATATGGCTATCTCCCTGTAGTAACTCCGCATATCGGAAACAAGGATCTTTATGTGACATCAGGTCACTATGCAAAATATGGAAAGGATTCATTCCAGCCTATCCATACACCGCAGGAGGGCGAGGAGTATCTCCTCAAGCCGATGAACTGTCCTCACCACTGTGAGATCTATAGAGCTAAGCCTCGTTCATATAAGGAGCTTCCTCTCAGACTTGCTGAGTTCGGTACAGTTTATCGTTATGAGCAGAGCGGTGAGCTTCACGGTCTTACACGTGTACGTAGCTTCACTCAGGATGATGCACATCTTTTCTGCCGTCCTGACCAGTTGAAGGAGGAGTTCTGCAAGGTGATCGACATCATTCTTTACGTGTTCAAGACTTTGAACTTCAATGAGTATGTCGCTCAGGTTTCTCTCCGTGACCCTAACAACAAGTCTAAGTATATCGGAACAGACGAGAACTGGGAGAAGGCTGAGGCAGCTATCATCGAGGCAGCCCAGGAGAAGGGTCTCAACACTGTGGTAGAGTACGGTGAGGCAGCATTCTATGGTCCTAAGCTCGACTTCATGGTGAAGGATGCTATCGGAAGAAAGTGGCAGCTCGGTACAATCCAGGTTGACTACAACCTTCCTGAGCGTTTCGAACTCGAATACATCGGAAGCGACAACCAGAAGCACCGTCCGATCATGATCCATCGTGCACCATTCGGATCTCTTGAGAGATTTGTGGCTGTACTTCTTGAGCACACAGGTGGAAAACTTCCTCTTTGGCTTACTCCGGATCAGGTTAACATCGTGCCAGTCAGCGAAAAATACGAGGAATATGCAAAAAAAGTTTGTGATTTGCTGAATAATTCCGATATTCGCGCCTCTATTGACGACCGAAACGAAACACTTGGTAAGAGAATCCGTGAGAGTGAACTCAAGAGGATTCCATTCCTCGTGATTGTTGGCGAAAAAGAAATGAACGAAGGCACGGTTTCTGTCAGAAGACAGGGCGGTGTAGACGCAGGTTCTATGTCAGCAGAAGACTTCGTTGCTCTGGTATCTGAAGAGATCAGGCAGCAGTTGTCATAGACAATATATTAATAACTTAACTTATAGGAGGATTTATTTATCGCAGCACCATTTAAACCAGGTCCGCGCCCAAGTGGCCCAAGACCTACCACTCGTCCAGGCCAGAAGCCTAACAATGTAAAGAAGGACGAAGACGGATTGAGAATCAATGAAGAGATCACCGCATCTCAGGTTCGTCTGGTTGGAGAAAATATTCCTGAGCAGGGAGTGTTCTCTCTTAGAGATGCCTTGAGAATGGCGGATGAGCAGGATCTTGATCTGGTGGAGATTAGTGCGAAGGCAGATCCTCCTGTATGTAGGATCATGGACTATCAGAAGTATCTCTATCAGCAGAAGAAGAAAGCTAAGGAGATGAAGGCAAACGCTGCCAAGATAGTCATCAAGGAGATCAGATTCGGTCCGAATACTGATGAGCACGATTTCCAGTTCAAGTTGAAGCATGCTCAGGAGTTCCTCCAGGAAGGATCGAAGGTAAAGGCTTCTGTCTTCTTCAAAGGACGCTCGATTATCTATGCTGACCAGGGAGAGAAGCTTCTCCTTCGTTTTGCAGTGGAACTCGAGGAGTACGGAAGAGCAGAGCAGATGCCTAAGCTCGAGGGTAAAAGAATGATCATGATGATCGCCCCTGTAAAGAAAAAGTAATCCAAGCGATTGGATAACAAATAATTATTAACTAAATCAAATTTAACTATGCCAAAGATTAAGACCAACTCCGGTTCAAAAAAGCGTTTCACGCTTACCGGAACGGGAAGAGTTAAGAGAAAGCACGCTTTTAAGAGCCACATTCTCACAAAGAAGACCAAGAAGCAGAAGAGAAATTTGACTCACATTGCACTCGTAGCTAACGTAGACGAGAAGAGAGTCAAAGCTTTGTTGGGTATGTAATTTTCGGATTACACAGTAAAAAATTAAGTTAAACTTGGAACGCAGTCGAAAAGCTCCAAAGATGGACACTGCCTCCATAAAACAGTTAAATTTATGCCAAGATCGGTAAATTCAGTTGCCTCAAGGGCACGCCGCAAGAAGATTCTTAAAAGAACCCGCGGTAATTTTCTCGCAAGAAAGAACGTTTGGACGGTAGCAAAGAACACCTATGAGAAGGGTCTTACATATGCTTACCGTGACCGTAAGAACAAGAAGCGTACATTCCGCGCTCTCTGGATTCAGAGAATCAACGCAGCCGCACGTCAGTACGGTATGACTTATTCTCAGTTCATGGGACGCATCGCTAAGCAGAACATCGGCTTGAACCGTAAGGTTCTCGCAGACCTTGCCATGAACAATCCTCAGGCATTTGAGGCTATTATCAATTCTGTAAAATAGTTTTGCTGATGGGCCTGAAGGAATTCTACCATAACAAATGGACGAGGTTCGGTATCTGGGCTGTACTCTATCTGTTGTGGGTCATCTGGCTCGGAAATTATTGGTGGCTCTTCGGCCTTGTCCCTATCTTCGATAATCATATCACCAGGAAGGTGAAGTGGGTGTTCTGGAAGAAGGAGTATAAGGAGGGAGAAAAGGGTAACTTTCTGCTTGAGTGGTTTGATTCCATAGTATTCGCAGTCGTAGTCGTTACCTTCGTCAATACTTTCTTTTTCCAGGCATTCAAGATTCCTTCATCATCCATGGAGAGTTCGCTTTATACAGGTGACCACCTGTTTGTAAGCAAGCTCGCTTATGGTCCTAAGATGCCTCAGACACCTCTGACAATCCCTTTTACACATAATGTCATCCGTGGTAAGGAATCGTATTCGACACTTATCCAGAATGATTATAAGAGACTCAAGGGATTCGGTCATGTAGAGACAGGAGACTATGTCGTGTTTGCATTCCCGCATGGCGATACAGTCCTGGTCAAGGATCCTGCCGCAGATTATTACTCATATGTAAGAACTCTCGGAAGGGACTACACGATCAAAAGATATGGTCCGGTAAAGGTCAGACCAGCTGACAAGAAAGACCATTATGTCAAGAGATGCGTTGCATCAGCCGGAGATACACTTGAGATAAAGGACGGATCGGTATATATCAATTCAGTCGCTCAGGAAGTCTGGCCGGGAGTACAGAATACCTATAAGGTGGTTACTGACGGACAGAAGATCAATCCGGTTAATCTCGACAAGCTCGGACTCAATCTCAGAGAACTTTGGTTCCATCCGGAACTTCCAGGATATCCTGCGATGCCTCTGACTGAAGAGATGCTTGAAAAGATAAAGACCTATCCTAATGTGGTTTCAGTAGAACAGAATATTGACTCTTATCCTCCGGATTTTCCGGATTCATATCTGACAATATTCCCGTTCACAGCTGAATACAAGTGGACAAGAGACAATTTCGGTCCGCTCTGGATACCGCAGAAAGGTGTAGAAGTCGCTCTGACAACAGATAATCTTCCGCTTTATGAAAGGATTATCACAGCTTACGAAGGCAACAGCCTCGAGGTTAAGGACGGAGTGATCTTCATCAATGGAGAAGAGGCTCACAGTTATACTTTCTCACAGGATTATTATTTCATGATGGGAGATAACAGGCACAACTCACTTGACTCAAGATATTGGGGTTTTGTACCTGAAGATCATATAGTTGGAAAACCGGCATTGATCTGGCTCTCTATCGATGGGAACAAGCAGTTCCCGAATAATATAAGATGGCGCAGGTTTTTCAAATTTGTATAGAAATTTTGCAATTGCAATTTTTTTATACGATATTTGCAGCCCGCTAATAATGAATTAATTAAAAAAGTTATATACAATGGCAAAGGTTTGTCAAGTTACAGGAAGAAAGAGAATGGTAGGAAACAATGTTTCCCATTCTAAGAGACGCACTAAGCGCATCTTCGCCCTCAATCTCAAGACCAAGAAGTTCTGGTCAGAGGAGGAGCAGAGATTCATCACTCTCAAGGTGTCTTGCAAGGGTATGAGAACAATCGAGAAGAATGGTCTCGACGCTACTATCAAGGACGCTCAGAAGAAAGGATTTATTAACCTTGTTTAATTTTACGAATTATGGCAAAGAAAGCAAAAGGTAACAGGGTGCAGGTCATCCTTGAGTGCACTGAGCAGAGAGAAAGCGGTGTACCAGGTATCTCAAGATACATCACTACAAAGAATAAGAAGAACACTACTCAGCGTCTGGAGCGTAAGAAGTACAATCCGTTCCTTAAGAAGGTAACTCTTCATCGCGAGATCAAATAATTTTTGGAGGAATTGATATATGGCAAAGAAAGCAGTCGCAACCTTCAAGGCCGGTACACTCAAGAAGATGGTAAAGTGTATCCGCATGGACAAGTCTCCTAAGACAGGTGCTTATGTATTTACAGAAGAGCTCGTTGAGGAGGACAAGGCAAAGGATTTCTTCGCAAAGAAATAATTTTCTTTAGATAGATTGAAAGTGGCAGGACCATTTTGTCCTGCCACTTTTTTTATATCCTATAAATGATTAAATTTGCGGGTTAAACATATGTTTTATGGGTATTTTTGATAAAGGAGTAAAGAAGACCAACAGGAGTTTCTTTGACAGGATTTCCAAAGCTATTGTAGGAAAGACTGAAGTGGATGATGATTTGCTTGATGCAATTGAAGAGGCATTGTTGGCTACAGATATGGGTGTTGAGACCACTATGAAGGTGATCGAGAACCTTGAAGAAAGGGTAAGGTCTGAAAAGTATGTGTCTCTTAACGAGCTTGTGGATATGCTTCGTGACGAGATTGCATCCCTTCTTAATGTCCGTGAGGGAGAGACTTCTGATGATGCAGTCGTTCCTTTTGATTTTTCGCATAAGCCGCATGTGATAATGGTAGTCGGTGTCAATGGCGTAGGTAAGACCACTACTATCGGCAAACTCGCAAGCAGTCTGAGGGCACAGGGAAAGAAGGTTGTTCTCGGTGCTGCTGATACATTCCGCGCTGCTGCAGTAGACCAGCTTACGATCTGGTCTGAGAGGGCTGGTGTAGATATAGTAAAGCAGGATATGGGTTCAGATCCTGCTTCAGTTGCATTCGACTCTGTGAAGTCTGCTGTGGCAAAGAATGCTGATGTGGTTCTTGTGGATACAGCAGGACGTCTCCATAACAGGATTGACCTGATGAACGAGCTTACAAAGATCCGTAACGTGATGAGGAAGGTTGTTCCAGATGCACCTCATGAGGTTCTTCTTGTACTTGACGGCTCTACCGGTCAGAATGCGTTCCAGCAGGCAAAGGAGTTCTCTCGTGCTACTGATATTACCGCTCTTGCAATTACCAAGCTTGACGGAACTGCCAAAGGTGGCGTGGTTGTAGGCATTGTAGATCAGTTCAAGGTTCCTATCAAGTTTGTTGGTATCGGGGAGGGAATCGACGATCTTAAGGTTTTTGATAAGAGGGAGTTTGTTGGATCTCTCTTCTCAAAGGAGGATATTGAATAATTATAAAAGTAAAAATATATGAAGATTTCGTACAATTGGCTCAAGGACTATCTTGAGTGCGGCCTTACTCCAGAGGAGGTCGCAGGAGCTCTGACTTCTATAGGACTTGAAGTGGATGGAGTAGAGCAGGTAGAAGAGATCCCTGGAGGACTTGCCGGTGTGATCGTTGCTGAGGTGGTGGAGTGTGTTGAGCATCCTGATTCAGACCATCTTCATGTCACAAAACTCAATACAGGTGAAGGCGACCTCCTTCAGGTGGTTTGCGGTGCACCTAATGTGGCAGCTGGTCAGAAGGTTCTTCTCGCTACAGTAGGTACAGTACTTGGTGAGGATTTCAAGATCAAGAAGTCAAAGATCCGTGGTGTTGAGTCGTTCGGTATGATCTGCGCAGAGGATGAACTCGGAATCGGTGAGTCCCACGACGGTATTATGGTGCTTGATCCTGAGGCAGTACCTGGAACTCCGGCAAAGGATTATCTCGGACTTGCGACAGATGCTGTGATTGAGATAGGTCTTACAGCTAACCGTGTGGATGCCGCTTCTCATATCGGTGTTGCACGTGACCTCTATGCATATCTCAAGCATAACGATATTCCTTGCTCGTTCAATCTTCCTGATGTTTCTGCTTTTGCTGAAGGTGATGGTGAGGCTATCCCTGTAGAGGTTACAGCTGCTGACGGTTCGCCTAGATATACAGGAACAACAATCAAGGGTGTAAAGGTTGCCGCTTCTCCAGAGTGGCTTCAGAAGAAGCTTCTTTCAATCGGCCTCAGACCTATCAACAATGTTGTGGATATCACAAACTTTGTTCTTCATGAGATCGGCCAGCCTCTTCATGCATTCGATGCGTCGAAGATTGCAGGCGGTAAGGTTGTTGTGCGCAGAGCAGAAGAAGGTGAGAAGTTCGTTACCCTCGACGGTGTAGAGCGCACATTGAGCGCTGCTGACCTTATGATTGCCAACACTGAGAAGGCAATGTGCCTTGCAGGTGTTTTCGGTGGCGAGGAGTCAGGCGTTACAGAGACTACTACGGACGTTTTCCTTGAGAGTGCATACTTCAACCCTGTTTCGATCAGAAAGAGTTCAAAGAGACATGGACTCAAGACAGATGCATCATTCCGTTATGAGCGTGGTGCAGACCCTCTGGTTGTTGATTATGCTGCAAGACGTGCGGCTCTTCTCATCCAGGAGATTGCGGGTGGTACAATCATAGGCAAGGTTCAGGAGTTCTATCCTGAGAAGATCGAGAAGAAGGTTGTCGAGCTTGATTACAACCGTATCGAGGCATTTATCGGAAAGAAGATCGGTCATGACGTTATCGAGTCGCTTCTCGTAAATCTTGCATATGAGTTCATTGAGAAGCATGAGGGGGGCTCTACAGTAGCAGTTCCTTCATATATGGTGGATGTTTATCGTGAGTGTGATATCGTAGAGGAGATTCTCCGAGTATACGGTTACAACAATATCGAGCTCCCTCAGGCAATGCGTATGTCCGTAAATGCGCCTCAGAAGCCAGAGCCAGAGCAGGTAAGAAAGGCTGTTGCCGATTTCCTTGCTGCAAACGGTTTCGTGGAGACAATGAATAACTCGCTTACAAAGTCTGATTATTATTCAAAGCTCAAGACTTTCCCTGAAGAGAAGTGTGTAAGGATCATGAATCCTCTCAGCTCTGACCTCAATGTGATGAGACAGACTCTTCTTCTCAATGGTCTTGAGGTGATCGCATACAACATCAACCGTCAGGTTACCAACATCAAGACATTCGAGTATGGTTCTGTATATTCTTTCAACCCTGAGATGGATGGAAAGACTTTGGATTCATACGAGGAGCATTCATGCTACGCTCTCTTCATGAGCGGACAGCCTGAGAAGTCTTGGAGAGTGGATCCTGGTAAGGGTAACTATTTCCAGCTCAAGGGTTATCTTGAACTTCTTCTCAAGCGTTTCGGTTGCGATATCTATTCTCTTGAGACAGATGCAGCTCCTGCTGACCTCTTCTCAGAGGGACTTTCATACAGTCTCCTTGGAACACGCCAGCCTCTTGCTGTGATGGGTACCATCGCGCCAGCAAGACTCAAGCAGTTCGGTATCAAGCAGCCTGTATTTGCAGCTGAGATCAACTGGCCCGCTCTCTTCGCTCTTGTGAAGAGAAATAAGATCAAGTATAAGGAACTTCCTAAGTTCCCTGAGGTGCGTCGTGACCTTGCGATTCTTCTCGATGAGTCTGTATCATACGCAGACCTCAGAAAGAGCGCATTCCGTGTGGGCAAGAAACTCCTCAAGCAGGTGGGTCTCTTCGATGTTTACAGAGGAGACAAGATTGCTGAAGGCAAGAAGCAGTATGCTCTCAGCTTTGTTCTCCAGGATCTTGACAAGACTCTTACTGATAACGATGTGGAGAGAATCATGAGCAAGCTTCTTGCTACATTCCAGAACGAGTTCGGAGCAACACTCAGATAATGATGACAAAACGTTTCGCATATATAATTACCTTGACGGTATCTGTACTTGTCTTCCTGACTTCATGTCAGGGAGACAGAGCGAGCGTCATACCGCGCGAAGATATGTCAAGGATATATGCAGAAATGATGTTGACTGACCAGTGGATACTTGAAACCCCAAATGCGAGACTGATTGCGGATACTTCGCTTGTATATGCACCTATCCTGGAGAAATATGGGTACGATGCGGCTGATTATCGTAAGTCTGTAGATCATTATATGGATGATCCGGAGCGTTTTGCAAAGATACTTAAAGGTACAGGAGCGATTCTTGACGCAAGATTGGCGGAGCTTGAATTGAAGAAGGAAGAACTTGAGAGGCTTAAGAAGATCAGGCAAGAGGTCGAGAAGTTCAGACCTGATGTAAAATGGGATGAGGTCTTCAAGGCAGGAATGCAGTTGGATTCGATTTGGAAAGCCACCACAACAAGACCGGAAAAGAAGGAAAAGCCGGTGAAATATGATAGTAGGGCCAAGAAGGGAATGGCAGGTAGCTTTGACGGCGCCATGAAACCCGAGTCCTCCAAGAAAGTACAGTTGAACCGTCAGAACCTGAAGTTACTTGATAATGAAAACAAATAGAGTTGCAGCTTCTTTTGTATATACATTGGACGCAGAAGATCCGATAAGAAACGGCTATGTTGAATATTATGAGGATGGTACGGTTGTAGGTGTTGGAGCGTGTGAAGATGTCGCTTCTGAAGAGCGTTTCTTCGAGGGTGCCATAGTGCCAGGATTTGTCAATGCGCACTGTCATGTGGAATTGTCTCATCTTCACGGAAAATTCCGCAAAGGTACAGGAATGGCAGGTTTCATCGATCAGATAAATGAACTCCGTGACTGGGCCGGCAGGGAAGTGAAGGCTACTCTCGTGAAGGAATGGATGGACAAGATGTGGAAGGACGGTGTATCTGCAATGGCAGACATCAGCAATGATGATTCTTCTTTTGAAGTGAAGGCTTCGCATCCTATGTACACAAGGACATTCCTTGAAGTTTTCGGAAGTGAACCGCATATGTGTGAGGGAGTCATGGCAGATGTGACAGCTTTGAATGCAGTTGCAGATGATGCAGGAATAGATGCCGCTCCGACTCCGCACTCATGCTATACCATGAGCCCTCAGCTTCTGAGTGCTTCAGCTTTTGCCGGACTTGAAAAAGGCTGGCTGTCTTATCATTCGCAGGAAAGTCAGGAAGAGGAAGATCTTATCAGAAGCGGTTCGGGCGCGATGTATGAAAACAGAAAGAGGTCAGGAATGAGTACTCCTCCGGTTACAGGAGAGTCCTCTCTCAAGTACTTCATTGACAGACTCTCAGATGTGAAGCAGGCTCCATATGACGAGCATATTCTTCTGGTGCATAATGTCTGCCTGAGCAAGGACGATATAGATGCTGCAAAGTCGGTCATGAAGAATGTATATTGGGCAATATGTCCTCTGTCGAATATATTCATACACGAGTCTCTGCCTCCTGTTCCGCTGATGAGGGAGAACGGCCTTGATATAATGGTAGGAACTGATTCTCTTTCAAGCAATGATGACCTTGATATGGTCAAGGAACTTACATGCCTGCATGTAAATTTCCCTGAGGTTCCGATGAACGAGCTTTTGATATGGGCTTCATTGAATGGGGCACGATTCCTGTCAAAGGAAGATATATTAGGATCGATTACACCTGGCAAGAAACCGGGTCTTGTGTATATAAAGAACATTGATAATGACGGTGGCCTGACAACAGAAAGCCGTTCTGAACGAATAATTTAATGCTGCGTTTTGACGAAATAGTCTTCGGGCCGATATTCAGCCGACGTCTTGGTTCGTCTTTGGGGGTGAATCTCTTGCCTTCAAAAGGTAAATTGTGTAACTTTGACTGCGTATATTGCGAGTGCGGATGGAACAAGGACGGAAGGGGAGACAATGTCTTTCCGGAACTGTCAGATGTAGAGGCGGCTCTGGAGGAAAAGTTGTCCAAGGCAGCAGATGAAGGAGTCAGAATTGACTCTGTGACTTTTTCCGGAAACGGAGAACCTACGATGCATCCTGATTTTGCAAAGGTGATAGATATAACTCTTCGACTGAGGGACAGATATTTTCCTGAGGCAAAGGTTTCGGTGCTTTCAAATGCGACGCTGATCGGCAGGAAGGATGTGATGGACGCTCTTATGCGTGTTGACAATCCGATACTGAAGATAGATGCATCTTCGGATGAACTTATCGGTAAGATAAATAAGCCGGCAGGATCATACAGACTTTCAGAAGTGGTAGAGAACCTCAGAAAGTTCGAAGGAGGTTTTGTCCTTCAGACCATGTTCCTGCGTTCTCCGGAATTTGATACTGCTTCTCCGGAAGCATTGAAGGGGTGGATTGAGATTGTAAAGGAGCTGAAGCCGAGAGAAATCATGGTCTATACTATAGATCGCGAGACTCCGGACAAGTCTTTGAGTAAATATACGGTAGAGGAAATGCATGAATTCGTGCGTCCTCTGATTGATGAAGGATACAACATACAGATAAGAGGATAATGAGGACAGTTATACAGCGTGTCACCAATGCATCGGTGGCTGTGCCTGATGAGGGGTATGAATCTTCGATCGGAGGTGGTCTGCTGGTTCTGGCAGCCTTCATCGATGAAGATACGGATGAGGATGTCTTCTGGACAGCAAAGAAGATTGCAGCCATGCGTATATTTGATGATGAGTCGGGAGTCATGAACCTTTCAGTCAGAGATGTTGGAGGAGAGATTCTGGCAATAAGTCAGTTTACACTGTATGCTTCTACTGTAAAAGGAAACAGGCCTTCATATATCAAGGCTGCAAAGCCTGATGTTGCAGTGCCTCTTTATGAAAAGTTCCTTGCCGCATTGGAAACAGAACTTGGCAAGCCGGTAGGCAGAGGAATATTCGGTGCGGATATGAAGGTATCCTTGCTGAATGACGGACCGGTAACAATAATAACAGATTCGAAATTGAAATTTTAATACATATGGATTATCTGACTAAATATGGCTATACTCCAGATTCGGAGGCTATTGCAAGAGCATTGGAGATCATAGCTGCAAATCTTGAGAATGTCGCTTCAGAGAAGATTTACAAGACATGCTTTTCTTTGATGGACCTTACTACACTTAAGACGGATGACACTCCTGCATCAGTTCTTAAGCTGGTCAATAAGGTCAACACATTCAACGAGACATATCCTGAATGGCCTTTGCCGGCTTCAATATGTGTATATTCAAACTTCGCAAAGACAATTAAGGAAGCAAGAACAGCTGATTACAACATCACTGTAGTATCTGCATGTTTCCCGTCATCTCAGAGTTTCCTTGAAGTAAAGCTGAAGGAGTGTGAGATGGCTGTGGAGCAGGGTGCTGATGAGGTGGATATCGTACTGGCTCTCAATTCATTCCTTGCAGAAGACTATGATGCTGCGGCAGAAGAGATTCGTGCTGTACGTAAGTGTATCGACGAGGTTGCTGCAAAGCAGGGTCGTAAGGTGCATCTTAAGGTTATCCTTGAAACAGGACTTCTCAGAACTCCTGAGCGTATTGCACAGGCGTCTTTCCTCGCTATGGAGGCAGGTGCTGACTTTATCAAGACTTCGACAGGAAAGGTGGATGTCAATGCGACTCCTGTTGCTGCTTACGTGATGTGCGAGTGTATTGCAAAGTATCATGCGATGACCGGCAAGAAGATCGGATTCAAGCCTGCCGGCGGAATTTCTTCAGCTGAGGATGCGCTCTGCTATTATTCGATCGTATATTCTGTTCTCGGAAAGGAATGGATTGAAAAAGACCTCTTCCGTTTCGGTGTAAGCCGTGTCGCAAACAGCATTCTGTCTGCGGTAGAGCAGAAGACAGTATCATATTTCTAGAAAATTTGTCAGTTTTTTTTAGAAAAATAGAACAAATTTTAGAACTGAAATCGCCCTTCTACCTATGTGGATGGGCGATTTTTTTAATTATCCGCATACTTTTTCGGTATGCGGATAATTCTCGGGAACTTTGCCTCTGTATAAAATAAAAAACGTTATGAGAGGTAAAATCAGACTGATGCTCATGGCTCTGGTGTTGGTGTCATGCAGCGGTGAAGGGATGGATGCTGATGATGGACTTGACTATCAGTATGGCAGGAATCTGTCCCACGAGAAGATGGTCTTGGGAGCTCGTCTGGAGAATCCTTACAAGACAGAAAATATTACAAAGGCGCTTCAGACCTTATATCCGACAAAAGCAGACAGGGTTGAGGTCAAGACAACCGACCTGTATGTCAGGTTTCTTCCTAAGACAGAAGAACAGTTCGCATTGCTTGAAAGTTATGAGTTGAAGTTAAGCGACCATCCGTTGGATTATGAGATTGTCAAGGAGGGTGATTGGTATCACGATCCTGAAGTCCCCGACGATAAGATGACGTGGCAGTATGCAGTCGTTCCGCATGATTTTGTTTTTCCGGAAATGGAATATGAAATAATTGACGAGTGCCATATTTCAGTGAACGATCCTGCCACAAGAAGCGCAGATGGAATAGATTGGGAGGCAGTCGAGCGTCAGGCATACCTCCTGACAGGTAACGCAGATCATCTGCTGCCTGAGACAAAGGCGGAGAAGGTATACCCTTCCGGCAGAATTACCATAGTGGATAAAGATCTTGACGGTGGTGTACCTGTAGGAGTCAAGGGAGTGCGTGTATCATGTAATTCATTTGTCAAGTTCGCTCATGCCTATACGGATGAAAACGGTTATTACAAGATGGACAAGACGTTTTCCTTGAAGCTCAATTATCGTCTTGTATTTGAAAATGTTAAGGGCTTTTCCATCGGCTTCAACGCAATATTGGTACCTGCATCCACTTCTACTCTGGGAACTTCTGCTCCTGATGGTGTGAATGTTACTGTAACTGAGAAGTCAGAGAGCAAGCTTTTCAAGAGATGCGTGGCTAATAATACTGCATATGATTACTATAACCGTTGCGATTTTGACGATCTGAACATCTCCAGGCCTCCTGCGGGTCTGCGTATATGGATCTTCCACAAGCTGCAGTCAAGCAGTGCATTGATGATGCATCATGGTGCCGTGCTGGATATGTCGTTCGTGTCCTCTTTCCTTGGAGATTTCGCTCCATTGCTCCAAGTATTTCTTCCGGATCTTACTATCGGCCTGAAGGGACGCGATGATTACAGTTCCATCTATTCTGAAGTCTGTCATGAACTTGCCCATGCCAGCCATTTCTCCAATGTAGGTACGGATTATTGGAATAAATATATAATGTATGTTCTCGGATCTTATGTGGCTTCCGGAGGAATGACATATGGAGATGGAGGCGGTATGAATTCAGGTTATTGCGAGGTTGGAGAGATGTGGGCGTATCATATGGCGTCAAAGATGTGGCACGACAGGTATGGAGGAGATTATCCGGCATTCGGAACTTCATTCTGGTTCTATCCGCAGATACTGCGCTATGTCGAGGAAAAGGGGGTGGAAACTGGGGAAATCTTTGCCCTTCTGCAGTCTTCTGTAAATACAAAAGATGCACTTAAACGTGCGTTGATTGCACGTCATCCTGAACTTTCCGATGCCATTGAACTGATCTTTAACAGATACATGTAGACATGAGGCTGTATTTGAAAGTGATAGTGGCAATATGTCTGCTTGTGTCAGGTCATAATGCCTCTGCTCAGACGTTCAGTGTTTCAACGGATCTTCTTGGGTATGCCCGTCTTGGTACTATGAACCTGGATGCCTCATATGCCTTCTCCCGTAGATGGAGCGTTGTAGCAGGTGCTCGTTATAACCCTTTTACCTTCCGTAAAGGTGATGCTCAGCGACAGTTCCAGAGCCGTCAGCAATCCTATTCTGTAGGTATGAGGATGTGGCCATGGCACACATGGTCAGGATGGTGGTTTGCAGGAAAGCTGAGATATCAGGAATATAACGAAGGAGGAATCCTGTCCAGAAAGACAGAGGAAGGGGACCGGTTCGGGGCCGGGCTATATGCAGGTTATACCCATATGCTTTCCGCTCATTTCAATCTTGAATTCGGGGTGGGATTATGGGCCGGTCTCGCTGCGTACAGGCAGTATTCCTGTCCGGTATGTGGACTGACACTTTCTTCAGGTAATAAGTTCTTTCTCCGTCCGGATGACTTTGTAATATCTGTTGCCTATGTGTTCTGACGTGAAGATTGTACTTGTTGTTGCTGCATTCATTGCTGTATCCTGTTCCACGTCACGTGTAATGCAGAGAATCAAGACCGGAGAGGTCAGAATGGATATTTCAGTACCGGATGAGAAGCCCTTGGAAGATGAATCAGATAAGGAATTCAAGATAGACAGCATAAGGAGTGACCTGTCTGAGGGGCCGATCATCATGAATGCAATCAGAGATAGCGAGACCGGAGAAATGGTCGCAACCGATGTGATCAATGCCTCGACAGTTGTTGCCAGGTTCCGTAATGTTGCAGAAAGAGCGGGATATGTTTCGATAAGTTTCGATGTCAATGTTCCATCAGAAATGTCCTCTTCAAGATGGCAGCTGAAGTTGCGTCCGTATATGAAGATTCAGGAAGATTCTCTCGGTCTGGAACCCTTGTATATTACCGGACAGATGTACAGGGAAGGTCAGTTGAGGGGGTATCAGAGATATCGGAAGTTTCTGGCATCCATAATTAACGATACTACTGATCTGGTCAGAGTAGGGCAGCTGGAGATATTTCTTCAGAGACATTATCCGGAAACTTATGCGATGAAGAATGATACATCGCTGATTTCTGATCCTGTCGCTCATAATCTATTCGGTGTGACGCAGACGGAGGCTCTGCGGCACTATACGAAGCATATGAAGGTCTATTTCAACGAACGTCGCAAGTCCAGAAAGTCGCAGATGTATCAGCGTCTGGTGCGCGATCCTATTGTGACTGAGGGTATCCGTCTGGATACTGTTCTGACGTCTTCCGATGGCGATTTCATATATCGTTACATGCATACGTTCAGAAGCCGTCCCGGTTTGAAGAAGGTCATGGTCAATCTGGTCGGGGAGATTTATGAGGATGGTATCTGCCTTCAGGCTCTGCCGTTCCCGGAAGAACTGACTTACTACATAAGTTCATTATCTACTATGGCTGACATGACGCCGAAATATTGTGTCATAGTGCTTGAAAGAACAGTATATGACAATACGAAGGCCCTGATTGATTTCGCAAAAGGAAGTCATGTCATTGATACCTCCCTAGCTGACAATGCTTCAGAAATTGCCAGAGTAGTGAAGTGTTTCGGTGACGTTGTGTCCCGTAAGGAATATGTGTTGGACTCTCTGATCATCAAGGCATCCTGCTCTCCGGAAGGCTCGTATGCGCATAACGGCAGGCTGGCATTAGCCCGATCGGAATCCATTAAGGATTATATATGGGATTTCATTCCTGAGGAATGGAGGGACAGCGTCAAGACGTCCCATGTACCTGAGGATTGGGAACGGTTGAAGGTCATAGTCGCAAATGATACAGTTATGAGCCAGACGGCCAGGAGGATGATATTGGACCTTACAGCAGATATGAAGAAACCTGACGAGGTCGAGTTGAAGATTTCTAAGATGCCGGAATACAGGTATCTGCGCGAAAAGATCTATCCGAGACTCAGAAGCGTAAGTTTTGACTTTCACCTCCATCGTGCCGGAATGCAGAAGGATACGGTACATACAACTGAACTTGATACTATATATATGGCAGGACTGGAAGCTTTGAAGAATCTTGATTATAAGAAGGCTGTCGAAAATCTGAGACCTTACAGGGATTACAATTCTGCACTGGCATATATGTCGGCCGATTATAATCATTCTGCCTTGGATGTTCTTGATGATCTTGATGATAGAGATGCCAGAGTGTGTTATATGAAGGCGCTTATATTGTCCCGTCTTGGGGTGATGGACGAGGCTGAAAAATACTTTGACCTGGCTTTGACTTATGATCCATATATGGAATACAGGGCAAATCTGGATCCGGAAATGTCTGATCTTGTAAAGAGAAGACAATCAGTTAATAATTAATCTTAATAATGCTATGAAGAAAAAAATGATTTTTGCTGCAATGCTTTCTTTTGCGTTGCTGTCGTGTGAGGAGAAGTACGCGGATATGCCTGCGGAAGGTAGGGAAATGGTTTCTTTAGAGATAAAGCTTCAATCTGAGGCTACAAAGGTTTCTGGAGAAGGTGGAAATGAGGAGAAGGCAGTTTCCGGTTATCAGGTGCTTATTTATGACAGGACCAGCGGAAAGCTGGAGGCTTATGAAACCCCTGATGCTTCTTCGCAAAGCGTGAATATGCAATGTACTACAGGACAGAAGGATGTAGTTGTTCTTGCCAATGCTCCTGATGTAAGCGGAATATCTTCTTATGAGGCTCTGAAGAAGACGAGGTCTCGCCTTACGGATAATTCCGCCGGCCGTCTGGTCATGGAAGGATATGCTTCGCCAGATCTGACGGCATCCGGCGGAAGTATCTCCGTGAAGATAAAGAGAATCGTGTCCAAGGTGGTGCTTGATGCTGTTACAGTAGACTTTGATGTCGATGCATATGACAATATGGATTTCATTCTGAAGAAGGTCTATCTGACCAATGTTGCGGGGGACAAGAACTATCTCTCGGAAACGGCAGATCCTACATTGTGGTATAATCAGATCGTGCAGTCGTCTGATCCGAAGGTGGACGGTATGGTATATGACCAGATTGCAGATCTGAATATCAAGGGAACAAAGAAATATACCACGAAACACCATTTCTACTGCTATCCGAATCCTTATGAAAGTGATTCGTTCTCGACAAACTGGAGCCCCCGTCCTACACGTCTGGTAATAGAGGCAACCTTGGGAGGAGTGTTATACTATTACCCTGTTTCTCTGCCTAAGCTGGAACAGAATACAAGGTATTATGTCTCTCTGCACATTACTCGTCCTGGCGCATCAAGTCCTGAACAGGATATGGACAGGTATGGTGTAACATTCAATATCGAAATTGAGGAATGGATAGGTCCGGAAGAGGTGTCAGAAACTATATAATCTGTATTGCCACATTGGTTGGTCTGGTGATTTCATCGGCCTGCTCTGTCAAGGAGGATCGATCTCCGTGTTCTTGTCTGCTGATGTTCGGCATGACGTGCCCGGATAAGGTGAGGACAGAGACTGCTGAGATCCAGATCACCTCAGGTGAAGGATTTATGTGGTCGGAAAGGATTGATCTTTCTGAAGCGGAAGGCTCTGTATATACCCCTAGGGCAGACCTTCACATCAGGGCTTGGACAGGTTATGGCGAATTGGAGGTGGGTCAAGGAATCTTGATTCCATCCGGCCAGGATTGCCCCAGGGTATATATGCATGACTCTGACGTGAGACCTGATGGGGAGTGTTTCCGGACAGATGTGATCTTGAGGAAAAACCATTGTGTTATGACCCTTCTTGTCGTAGGTGACGGAAGAATAAATGCTGACCTTCGTCTCAAGGGTAATGTTGCCGGTTATGATGCTGTGGGGAATCCTTACCCTGGAGATTTCGACTTCCTCCTGACTGATGGGGGATTGTCTGAAGGTTATACTGCTGTATTGCCAAGGCAGACAGATGCATCCCTTATGCTTGTCATTGATGATGGTGTGGGGAATCATAGAGAGTTTGCATTGGGAAGATATATTGTTGCCAGCGGATATGACTGGACAGCAGAGGATCTGGGTGATGTTACGGTTACTTTGGATTATGCTCAGACGGAGATCAGGTTGGTTATAGGAGGGTGGGAGAGCATCTATAGATATGATGTCGAGATTTGATAAATCGGAACAAATTTTGTTAGGATTTCAAAAACATTTTGTATCTTTGCAGCCACTTTCTGTCGCGGATGTGGTGAAATGGTAGACACGCTCGTTTCAGGTGCGAGTGCTTCACGGCATGTAGGTTCGAGTCCTATCATCCGCACTAAAAAAGCTCAGCATTACAGCTGAGCTTTTTTAGTTTACCAGCCCTTTGCGACGTTGTCTGCCATCATGCCGACGAGACGGTCTCTGGCTTCTACGCTTGCCCAGGCTATATGTGGAGTCAGACGCATGCGTTCAGGATGCTTCATCTTCAGGTATGGATGGTCTTCCGGGATAGGCTCGCGTACGAATACATCGATACCTGCTCCGGCGATGGTGCCGTTATCTACAGCTTCCGCAAGATCTTCTTCTACGATGATTGCTCCGCGTCCCATATTGATGACATAGGCTGTAGGCTTCATCATTGCAAATTCTTTGGCTCCGAGCAGATTCTGTGTCTTTGCGTTCAATGGAGCATGGACGGAGACGATGTCGGATTCTCTCAGGAGCTGCTCCAGAGGCAGACAAGGATAGTCCTTGCAATGTCCTGTGCCGGAGGTAGAGTAATAGCAGACTTTCATCCCGAATGCCTCGGCGATCTTTGCAACCTTCTTTCCGATATTTCCCATTCCGATGATTCCGATGGTCTTCCCTGCAAGTTCCCACCAGTTCCAGTTCGGATCTGTAAACATTCCGCTGCGTGAATAGCTTCCTGACTTGACGCTCATGTCAAAATATGGTGCTCCGCCTGCCAGGGAAAGAATATGCATGAATGTCGCCTGTGCTACAGAGTCAGTAGAATATCCGGCCACATTTCTGACAGGGATACCCTTGGAAGCGGCATAGTCGACATCAATGTTGTTGACTCCGGTAGCTGCGACACATATAAGCTTCAGTGAAGCTGCTGCATCTATCAGCTCCTTGTCTACCAGAACCTTGTTGATCATCATCACATCCGCATCCTTGACTCTTTTACGAGCCTCTTCACGTGTGGAAGTTGAATAAGAGACAAATTCGCCAAGTCTCTCAAACGGCTCGAATGAGACATCGCCCATTGTCGCCGCATCTAGAAAAACTATCTTCATATCTGTTATTTTACTGTGGCTTCAGAGAAATAATAATCTCTCAACGGCTTGCTTACGTGTTTTCCCTTCAGGGTTAGATTTCCGCTGAGTCTGATGTCTGTCGAAGATGCTCCGACCTTGACTTCGTATGTGCCTGGAGCTATGTTCCATTGACGCACTCCGTCATTTGTGTAATATCCGAACTGCTCTGTATAAAGCTTGACGGTTACCGTCTTCGTTTCGCCTGGATCAAGGGATACTCTTGTGAAACCATGAAGCTGGATAGGACGGATATTCTGCTCCTCGTCTGTTGGAGAAATGTATATCTGTGCGATTTCGTCTGCAACTGCCGAACCTGTGTTGGTTATTTCAAACGACAGCTTGACTGCCTTGTCTGAAGTGGAAGCTGAAGAATCCATCTTGAAGTTTCCATATTCAAACTCTGTGTAGCTCAGTCCATATCCGAACGGCCACTGGACGCGCGGATCTTGCTCGGCTGTGTAGTTGTAGCACATTGCCTCGTAAACTTCTTCCTTAGGATAGCTTACAGAAAGCTTGGCTGAAGGTGAGATGTTTCCGTAGAGGATGTCGGCAACTGCATTTCCTCCTTCTTCACCCGGATACCATGCCTGAATTACTGCGGCACAACGCTCAGCAAGTCCGGAAATCACCTGGGCGCGTCCTCCGAATATTACAAGGACTACAGGTTTTCCGGTTGCGATGAGCTCCTCTACATACTGTTCCTGACTGCCGGGGAGTCGAAGCCCCTTTCGGTCACGGTTCTCTCCGCACAGCATCACGTTTTCTCCTACTGCAGCAATGATGACATTGCTCTCCGATGCCATCCTGAGAGCTTCTTCCTTGTCGGCGATTTCTCCTGAATCAACCTTGCGGCGTAGAAGACCATATTGCCATGCGCGTTCGTCACCGTATTGGGTATACTGAGTCTCAATCTCCTCGGTCCAGTCGCATCCGCGGGAATATGTAACCTCGAATCCCTCGGGCATACGACCCTTCATGCCTTCAAGCAGTCCAACGATATGAGGGTTGTCGAGTCCTTCTGTGACATATTTCCAGAAATAGGACATTGCAGGGAATGAGTAGTCTCCGCACATTGCCCACATTGAGTTTGCATTCGGACCGGTCACGAATACCTTGCCTGGTTCCTTAAGAGGAAGGATTCCGTTGTTTTCGAGAAGTACAACTGACTGGGATGCTATATCGTAGGCAGTCTGGCGCTCTTGTGGAGTATCGAAAACTATGTACTCTGTGCTGTAGAGATATGGGTCCTTGTCGAACAGGCCTGCACGAAACTTATGTCTGAGGACGTTTTTTACTGCATTTTCAAAAGTGTCTTCGCTCACAAGTCCCTGGTCTATCGCTTCCTGAAGATAGAGATAGTCAGATCCGGTAGGGAAGTCAACATCGTTACCTGCGTTGATTGCTGCAGCTGCTTTCTGAGCCGGGGTGTCAAGACCTGGAATCTGATTGATGGCAGTATAGTCGCTTACCACCATTCCGTCGAATCCTACATAGTCGCGAAGTATTTCCTTGAGGATATATTCATTTTCCACGCAATTGGTTCCATTTACTGCATGATATCCCGGCATTACGACCTTGCTGCCGGTAAGTCTGATCATGGTTTCATGTGGAAGCAGGATTTCCTCTATCATCTCCTTTTCATCAGCGTCTCCACCTCCGCCATATCCGAGATAATGCTTCGAACATGTGCCTACACCTTTTGTGAGATCGCCCTGCTGAAGACCTCTTGCGAATGCAGTACCCATAACAGCTGACAGGTAGCCATCCTCACCATATGACTCCTCAAGTCTGTTGAAACTTGGTACACGGCACACATCCACCATTGGCGAAAGAGAGAGGACTCCACCCATCTTTCTCATTAAGATGCCTGTCTGAAGGGTCTTGAGCTCGGCAAGCTCCGGATTGAAAGAGCAGGCCTGTCCGATCTGCTGAGGATATACTGTTGCCCCCTGTGTGTTCACTCCTGTCAGGACTTCTTCATGAAAGAGGACAGGGATGCCGTTTGGTGTATTGTTCATGACCCAGTCCTGAACCGCTGCAACTCGGTCTCTCAAGACGTTAGGGTCCAGAGGTTTCTGGCTTGCATACTGAGAGAAATGTCCGATTCCATAAGGGATAAGCTCCTTGCACTTCTCTGGATCAAGTTGTCCGTTCTCGTCAAACAGACTGTCCATGTAGTCGCTCCTGAGTTGGGCGATACGCTCCTCCTGAGTCATTTTCTCATAAAGTTCATCGACATACTGCTCGATATTTACCGTCTTGCAGCTTGTCATCAGCACAGCCATCGCGATGACTGCAGCTTTTTTGGCAATGTCAAATATCATAATTCGTTGTGTAGTGTTCTTAATCTGTAAATATAGTGCTTTTACGTCAACATTTGCTGTTGTTCGTGTGAATATTCAGAGCTCGATAAATGTTGAGGGTAATATTGTTGCCGGATTGAAATTTTCTTCCGAACTTTATTAGAAGCTGAAATTATCAACTCATTAAATCGATGCATGTTGCAGAAACAATTTCACCGTCATATTGGACATAAGATGCCTTCACCTGATCCAGAATCACGACCTGGACGCCCGCCTCTGCAAAAGAATTGACAACATTTCTGCAGAACTCACTGTCTGTATCTGCTCTCCATGCAATGGCGATCTTAACTTCGTCATGCTTTTGTCCCGAACACGAGGTAAAGATGAAAACGCTGCATAATAACAGGCAAAGAGCCAGTCCAGACTTCATTAAACGTCCAAATATCTTCATGTCCTGATGTTTCCTTTATCGGTTCCCGATATTCTTATACATGAGTCGGTCTCCTGATCAGTACGCCCCCGCGGCTAACTTATAAGTCTTTAAAAAAACAATCAGGTGCTATTTGGGAAATAGGCACCTCTTTCCAAGAACGAATTTATGTTTGTATTTGACTTAAAATCAGTGGGTTACGAGGAAAAAGAAAAAGGACAAACCCTCATTTCTGAAGATTTGTCCAGTGTGGCTCCCGAACTTGGACTTGAACCAAGGACCCTCTGATTAACAGTCAGATGCTCTAACCAACTGAGCTATTCGGGAATTTGTTGTCTCAAACGCTGTTCTTATCGTTTGGGATTGCAAAGGTAGGCAAAAAAAATTAACCTCCAAACTTTTTTGCAAAAATTTTACAAAAAAATGCGACTTTTCTTCATTTTGTGGATATTTCGCAAGTTTTTGACTAAATTTGTGTCTCTATCCGGATATTAATTGACCTAGGAAAAAATAAAATTGACTTTATGGATATCGATCTTTTATCGAAAATGGTCAAGGAGTTGATTCTTGACGACGACAAGGTAGTCCTTCCTGGACTAGGCTGCTTTGTAGCTGAAATTGTACCTGCTTATTTCTCCGATAAGGGATATACCATCAATCCTCCATATAGAAAGCTGTATTTCAGAGCTCGTCCTGATGAGGGAGATGCCCTGATTGATTTCTATGCCAAGTCCAATGATGTGTCATATGACGTGGCAGAAAAGATCATAAAGGATTTTGTCGCTGAGCTGAAAGCTGTCCTACATGCCAAGAAGGTCGTTGTTTTCCCAGGGCTAGGACGTTTGAGGGCTACGAAGGAGAATAATGTGTTCTTCATAGCTGACGAGAATCTGGATATTTACCCTGAGGGTTTCGGTCTGCAGCCGATTTCTCTCAAGACTCACAAGGAGACCGCTGACGAGGTCAGTGCGGCGGTTGTCGGCCTGAAGACTATGCTGGAATCTGTTCCGGAGCCGGTAGCAGAACCTGAGCCAGTCGTAGCAGAACCGGTTGTAGAGCCGGAACCAATTGTAGAAGAGCCGGCTGTAGAGCCAGTAGTGGAGCCGGAGCCTGTCGTAGAATCAATGGTAGAACCAGAGCCAATGACAGAACCAGAACCGACAGTAGAACCCGATCCAGAGATTCTTGTTGAACCCTCTCCAATTCCTGAGATTGAACCAATTCCTGAACCTCAGGCGGAAGCAACTCCGACTCCGGAACCAGAACCTGTGACAGAGCCTGAGCCTACACCGGTCCCTGTTCCGGCGCCAACGCCTGAACCAAAGAAGTCCGGCATCAGGTGGGGTAGGGTTATTTTGATCATATTGGCTGTATTTGTGCTTCTGACGGTTGCTTATATGGCTGTGGGACGACTTTGCCCTGAGTGGATAGACCAGTTCCTTTATTCACCTGAAGAGTTAGAAATTCTTAACCGATGACAATGATCAAATATACAAAAGACCTCACTATACAGTGCTTTGAGACAGATGCCTCGTGGCGTCTGAAGCCTGCTTCATTCATGAACTTTGCCCAGGAGGCTGCCGGAAACCATGCAGTATACCTTGGCTTCGGATATGACGACCTCATCGCATCGAATACCGCATGGATCCTTTCAAGAGTCAGAGTTGTCTTTGTGGACGCTCCAAAGTGGAAGGAGGACATCACTCTCATCACCTGGCACAAAGGACTTAACAGACTGTTCTTCCTGAGAGACTTCATCATGACCGATAAGGAGGGCCACGAGAGAGTTAAGGCCACGACTTCGTGGCTTGTGCTGGATCTTGCAACAAGAAGGCTTGTGCGCGATCCTAAACTGATGGAAGACGGTACCGTATGTGCGGAAAACGTCATCGGGACACCTGCTGATAAGGTGCAGATGCCTAAAGATGTCGAGGCTGTGCATGTGATGGACCATCTTGTCGCATATTCTGATGTCGACATGAACGGCCATGCCAATAATGCGATGTATATGCAGTGGGCGATGGATGCTGTCGATTATGAAGTGGCTTCGACAAGGCCTGTGAAGGAATTCACCATAAACTTCAACCATGAGACAAAGCCTGGCGATACGGTATCGCTATACAAGGCAAGGGTGGAAGATGGTGAAGAACTGAAGGTATATGTTGAAGGAAAGGTGGACGGACAGTCTGCATTCTGCGTTGAAATCCTGTTCTGATATGGAACTCATATACCCATACGATATTGCACCGGTCGTGCCTGCCCCTACGGCAGAGAGCATGCCTGAACGTGCGGTTGCAAGTGAATGGTTCCCGGTCGTGGAACCGAACGGTCTGGTCATCGGCCGTGCTACCCGCACCTATTGCCACAGCGGTGCAAAACCCCTCCATCCGGTAATCCATATTCACATAATCGACCGCTTCAGCAGGATATATCTCCAGAAGAGGGCGATGCATAAGGATATTCAGCCGGGAAAATGGGATACTGCGGTCGGAGGACACGTCTCTTACGGTGAAGGTGTTCTCGAAGCTGTCTATAGAGAGGCATCGGAAGAACTCGGATTCACCGAATTCAATCCTATCCATATCGAATCATATCAGTTTGAGTCGGAGATAGAGAAGGAGATGGTCAATGTCTTTGCTGTTGTCGGCAGCTATGAACTCCATCCTGACCACGACGAAGTGGATGAGGGCCGATGGTGGGAACTTGCAGATATTGACGAGAACCTTGATAAGGGAGTGTTTACTCCTAACTTCGAGTCGGAGTTCCGTATGGTCCGCCAGTCTCTTCTGGCTCTTCTTTAGAAAATAAAACATAGTCACTCATGTCTGTCATTGAATCATTTGAAGGACTCTCGTTCGGCAAGACACAGACCTTGCGCGAGATTGCAGCTTCCATATCTGGAGAATACATTCTTTTATATACCGGCAAGCACCATCTTGAGATGGGCATGTTTGCCTGCGAGCGCATCATCGGCATTGCAGAAGATATGGCGGCCGATATGCTGTATGCCGACCATTACAGAATCGTAAACGATGCAGAGGGCAAACCTGTCCGTAAGAAGCACCCGCTGATCGATTGTCAGAAAGGGGCTCTGAGAAATGACTTTGATTTCGGAACAGTCCTTGTCTTCCGCAGTTCGTCATTCAGGAAGGCTGTGGATGCAATGACAGAAGACTATGAATATGCTGCATTGTATGACCTTCGTCTCCGTATGGATAAGATCGTCCATATAAACGAATACCTGTATACGGATGTCGAGACGGATAACAGAAAGTCCGGAGAAAAGCAGTTTGATTATGTCGATCCGCGTAATCGTGCAGTCCAGATCGAAATGGAGAAAGTCTGCACCGAGCATCTGAAAAGAATCGGCGGCTATCTGAAACCGGAGTTCAAGGAGCCTGAATCGTGCGGAATCACCGGAGAGTTTCCTGTGACTGCAACAGTAGTCATTCCTGTGTTCAACAGAATCAGGACAGTGGGCGACGCGGTTGCCAGTGCCTTGAGTCAGGAATGCGGATTCCCGTTCAATGTCATCGTCGTGGACAACCATTCGACTGACGGAACAACCGAACTGTTGTCAAAGATAGCTTCGCAGGATGAAAGAATGATCCATGTCATACCGGATAGAAACGACCTGGGAATCGGAGGCTGCTGGAACCTTGCGGTCCACCATGAAAAATGTGGTGAATATGCGGTACAGCTCGACAGCGATGATGTGTACAGCGGTCCGGATACATTGCAGAAGGTTGTGGATGCCTTCCGTGAGCAGAAATGTGCAATGGTCGTAGGAACATATCAGATGACTGATTTCCAGATGAACCCGATACCTCCGGGAATCATTGACCATAGAGAGTGGACGGAAGATAATGGCCGCAACAATGCGTTGCGCATCAATGGATTAGGCGCTCCTAGAGCGTTCTGGACTCCTCTTCTCAGAACCATCAATCTTCCAAATACAAGCTACGGCGAGGACTATGCCTTGGGACTTCGTATATGTCGCGAATACCGTATCGGAAGAATATATGATGTCCTTTACTGCTGCCGCAGATGGGAGGGAAATTCAGATGCCGCCTTGGATGTGGAAAGAGTCAATGCCAACAATCTCTATAAGGACAGGATCCGTACTTGGGAGCTGGAGGCGAGAATCAGGATGAATAATGAAAAATAACGAGATACTGCATAAATTTGTAGGTGACCAGTTATCCCGCTGGCCTCTAGCCTGTGATAACTTCAGGGCGTTGAAGAATGTCAAGGTAAGAGAAGTGGAAATAGGAGGGCTGACTGTAAAGCTTCAGTTCAATCCTGCAAGAATAGTCTCCTCAGCAGCAAAACTGGATAAGGCGGAGATCGCAAAGCGCAAGTGCTTCTTATGCGGTGAGAATCGTCCTGCAGAGCAGAGCATGCTGAAATTTGAAGGCAGGAAGAATAAGAAATATCATATACTTGTAAATCCTTATCCGATCTTTCCGGACCATCTGGTCATTGCCGCAGCAAGGCATACGGACCAGACCATATGGCACAGATATATTGACATGTTGGATCTGGCCCGTAAGTATGCCGGATTCACATTCTTCTACAACGGTCCTAAGAGTGGGGCATCGGCGCCGGATCATCACCATTTTCAGGCGGCTCCGAAGGGATTGATTCCTCTTTGCTCGGATGTGGACAGTTCTTTTGACTGTCAGCAGAATGCAGAAGCAGTCACGTATATCACATCTGTCCAGGATGCGAATCTCTACCACTATGACAAGTTTACAAGTGGAGTGTTCGTAATACGTTCAGAGACAGCGAAATCCGCAGCAAAACTTTTCTATCGTCTTCTTGACTGTGCTGAACTTCGTGAAGGAGACACTGAGCCTCAGTTCAATCTTTTCTCATACTATACCGGAAAAGAATACCGCTCAGTAGTGGTCTTCAGAAGTCGCCACCGTTCTCACCATTATTTCAGTGATGGGCCTGATCATCTTACGATGAGTCCGGGTTGCGCTGACATGGGAGGTTTCTTCATAGTTCCCGTTGAGGAGGAATATCATAAGATAACTCCGGAACTGCTGGGAGAAATGGTTGCTGAAGTGTCGGTGTCTGAGGAGGAACAGAAAAGGATTATAAACCGTCTTACCCGTACCCAGCCGCTGCTTAATGTAGGCATAATGTCGGCAAAGGAGATCAGATTTGAGATCCTTTCTGATGGAGCAGGCCCTCGAAAGGCAGTGCTGCGCGAAGGAAAGATCGAATATGACGGAGCTCTGTACGACGAGCTCTATTTTGAGGCCCCGACCCCTTCGACCTATTTTGCCGAGCCTTCATTCACCCTTTTCGGAGTGACGATCGGAGTCAATTTCCATTGGGAAAGACAGGAAGATCAGAAGTTTGCCGGAGCCCTCAAGATAATCGTAGAGAAAGATAAGCTTACAGCTGTAAATGTCATAGGCGTCGAGGACTATCTCCTGAGTGTGATATCTTCGGAGATGAGTGCTTCGGCATCGGAGGAATTCCTCAAGGCCCATGCGGTGATCTCCCGTTCGTGGGTCATGGCACAGTTCGCACAGGCCCGTTGCGCCCACCATGCCTGCGTTCCGGAAGGAATATACGGTGTACCGGCATTGACCTCATATCTGGATTCGATATTTTGTGCCGATGCCGCAGGACAGTCGTCGAAGGTATATGAATATGTGAAATGGTACGACCATGATGACCATAAGTCATTCGATGTGTGTGCGGACGACCATTGTCAAAGATATCAGGGACTTACCCGTGCGACCGGAGAAACTGTCCGCAAGGTGATAGATTTGACATGGGGACAGACTCTTACATATGACGGACAGCTATGTGATGCCCGCTTTTCGAAGTGCTGTGGCGGAGTGATGGAGAAGTTTTCTACATGTTGGGACGATGTGGATATGCCGTATCTTCAGCCGCTCGCAGACTCTCCGGGAAACGATCCGGACGGAGAGTGCTTCTGCAACACAACCGACAAAGAGATTCTTTCCCAGGTTCTCAACAACTATGATCAGGAAACGACGGATTTCTATCGTTGGACAGAAGTCTATGACATAGATGTCCTGTCCGAACTTATCCGTCATCGTAGCGGCCTTGATGTCGGCAGAATCATCTCCATGGAACCTCTTGAAAGAGGAGTGTCAGGACGAATCATGAAACTGAAGATTAAAGGCGATAAGGCCGAAATCATTGTGGGCAAGGAATTGGAAATCAGACGCATATTGTCCGAGAGTCACCTTAAGAGCTCGGCTTTTGATGTGAGGATAGAAGGTGATAAGGTCATTCTCGACGGAAAGGGCTGGGGACATGGCGTCGGACTCTGCCAGATAGGCGCAGCCGTAATGGCTTCAAAAGGATACGGATATACGGAGATACTTCAGCATTATTATCCTGGATCAACAATCTCCAGACAATAGACAGACTATGAACGTGAAAAGCAAAATGAATCCTTGGTTGTGGATACCTACCCTTTACTTTGCGGAAGGTATTCCATATTTCATCGTGAATAATATATCGGTGATAATGTTCAACAATATGGGCATGTCGAAGGGAGATATGGCTCTTTATACAGGCCTTCTCTATCTTCCATGGGTAATCAAGCCCCTCTGGAGCCCGTTTGTCGACATCATCAGAACAAAGAGGTGGTGGATTGTAGCCATGCAGATCCTGATGTCAGCTGCATTTGCATTGCTCGCATTCACTCTCCCGCATCCGTCTGCAGAGATAATCGCTTCAGATGCTGCCGGAGTGTCTCTCTTCATCACGACCCTTATACTTTTCTGGGTTACAGCATTTGCATCCGCCACGCACGATATTGCTGCTGACGGATTCTACATGCTGGCTCTCGAACCGGGCGACCAGTCGCTTTTTGTGGGTATACGAAGCACATTCTACAGACTTTCATCCATCTTCGGTCAGGGAGTCCTGGTCGTAATCGCCGGACTGCTTGAACGAAAGATGGGAGATATCCCTCAGGCGTGGTCAATAACCCTCCTCATATGTGCGGCCATCTTTGCTGCAATCACTTTGTGGCACACATTCCGTCTTCCACGTCCGTCTTCTGATGCATCAAGGCTTGGCGGAGCAAAAACAGCCAGACATATTTTCGAAGAATTCGGAAAGACTTTCGTTACTTTCTTCAGGAAGAAACATGTATGGGCAGCGATGGCCTTCATGCTCCTGTACCGTCTTCCGGAGGCTTTTTTGGTCAAGATGATGAATCCGTTCCTGCTTGATCCTCTCTCCGAAGGAGGCCTCGGGCTGTCGACTGAAATGGTCGGCGTCGTATATGGAACAGTCGGCGTTGCTGCGCTTACAGTCGGTGGTATCCTCGGTGGTGTCGCAGCATCAAGATGGGGACTCAAGAAGTCTCTCTGGCCGATGGCCATGAGTCTGACCCTGCCGTGTCTGTCATTTGTATTTCTTGCCGCATTCCAGCCTGAGAACATGCTGCTGATAAGCTCATGCGTGGCTCTGGACCAGTTCGGATATGGATTCGGTTTTACTGCATACATGCTCTATCTGATATATTTCTCTGAAGGAGAATTCAAAACGGCACATTATTCGCTGTGTACAGGTTTCATGGCACTCAGCATGATGCTTCCGGGTATGGTGGCAGGTTACCTGCAGGAAGCAATCGGTTATGTGTGGTTCTTTGGCTTTGTAATGGTCTGCTGTCTTGTGACAGTCTTTGTGACCTTGATGCTGAAGGTTGATCCTCAGTTTGGAAAGAAGAAATAAACATTGTGAGTATGATCAGAAAGATTATGTTATGCGCGGCTTCAATGGCGGCCGCATGTGGCCTGCTTTCATGCGGACAGGCGGATGTACCACCGACAGAGGGTTCCAAGACAGGATTTGCCCTCTCCTTTTTCAAGGAAGTTAACAAATTGTCTAAGTCGGGGGAGAATGTGACAGTATCTCCATACAGCGCCGGCGCAGCATTGTCAATGCTGACAGAAGGTGCACTGGGACAGACAAAGGTTGAACTTGACAATGCCCTCAATGGATGTCTTTTCACCGATCAGAATCTGGAAAGTGGTGATTCTGTCGTCGTGAAATCAGCAAATTCTGTCTGGATTGACAGTGATTTCAGCGTGAGGAACCACTATGTCAATACCCTTCAGAAAAATTATGACGCATTGGTGGAGACATTGAGATTTTCCGATCCGGCGACAGTTCAGGCCATCAATAACTGGTGTTCTGAAAATACGAACGGAAAGATCGATAAGATGGTAGATAAACTGACACCTGGCGATGTCATGGTACTTCTGAATGCATTGTATTTCAATGCTCCTTGGGAGAATGAATTCGATCCGGCGCTTACTGCCAAGGCGGATTTTCGTGGTGTTTCCGGAACTTCTGATGTACAGATGATGTATCGCAAGGATTTTTATAACTATGCGGAATATCAGGGATGTCAGATGATAGAACTCCCTTATCTGCAGAGCAGTTATTCCATGTTCGTGATCCTTCCTCCTGAAGGTATGAACATAGATGATTTCCTTCCATATCTGAACGATAAGGTCTATGCGGAAGCGATGACCCTGTTTGCTCCTGTTGAGGTCAAGTTCAGGATGCCGAAGCTGAAGCTTGAGACTGAAATGCTGCTCAATGATGCCCTTATGGGTATGGGAGTAAGGACAGCATTTACCGGTGCGGCTGACTTCAAGGGAATTTCCGAAATGGGACCACTTGTGCTCAGTCAGGTCAAGCAGAAATGTTATATCGATATTGCAGAGTCCGGAACAGAGGCTGCAGCAGTGACAAGTGTGATGGTTCGACTGACTTCAGTGCGCCCTCAGGTGGATGTGAAGACAATGACAGTTGACCGCCCTTATGTGTTCTTTATCGCTGACAAGGATACTGACAATATACTTTTTGCAGGAAAGATTGTAAATCTCTAAAGATTAGTGAATCGTACTATGAAGAAACTTTTTCTCGTGCTGGCTCTTATCGCCGGTCTTTCATGTGTTGAACTGAGTGCGGCCCGTCCTGTCGTGAAGCCTGGTATAGAGGTTTTGCGTGACAGGGAGTTCAGGGGCCTTGTCGGTAAGCGTGTCGGCCTTGTTACAAATCCCAGCGGTGTCGACAGATATCTGGAGTCTACTGTAGATATCCTGTATAATGCTCCCGGAGTGGAGCTGGTAGCCCTTTATGGACCTGAGCACGGAGTACGTGGCGATGTATACGCCGGAGATAAGGTCAGTGACACAAAGGATGAGGCTACAGGACTTCCTGTATATTCGCTCTATGGTTCGACAAGAAAACCCACTCCTCAGATGCTTGAGGGAATCGATATCATGGTCTATGACATCCAGGATGTAGGAGCACGTTCATACACCTTCATCAGTACATTGGGACTCGTGATGGAGGCTTGTGCGGCGAAGGGAATTGAAGTCATGGTCCTTGACCGTCCTAACCCTCTGGGAGGAAACAAGATTGAGGGATGCTATGTCGAGCTGCCGTTCAATTCTTTTGTAAGCCAGTATAAGATTCCTTATATCTATGGTCTTACTGTAGGCGAACTTGCGCAGATGATCAACGAAGAAGGCATGAACAGGGGACAGAACGGTAAGCAGGAACCTGTAAAATGTAAGCTTACTGTCGTTCCGATGGAGGGTTGGGAAAGAGATATGCTCTATGAGGATACAGGACTTCCATGGGTGCTTCCGTCTCCGAATATTCCGTTTAAGGATACTCCATTATATTATTGTGCATCTGGTATTTGTGGTGAGTTGTACGGATTCATGGACATAGGAATAGGATATACTCTTCCGTTCCAGGTGTTCGGAGCAACATGGCTTGATCCGGATAAACTTAAGGCTCGTCTGGAAAGTTACAGGTTGCCTGGCATTTCATTCCGTACGATATGGTATAAGCCGATTGCAGGTAGCAGAAAAGGCGAACTTGTAAAGGGACTTCAATATTTCTTCACTGACTATGAAGAGGCTCGTGTTACCGAGACGCAATTCTATGTGATGCAGGCAGTTGCAGAACTCTATCCTGACAAGAAGGCTTTCGAGATCATAACTGGCTACGGACTCTTTGATAAAGTTTGTGGCACGGATTATGTGAGAAAGGAGTTCAGCAAGAGGTACAAGGTGGCAGATATCAAGGATTATTGGCAGAAGGATGAGGCTTCGTTCCGTGAACTGTCACAGAAGTACCATATCTATTAACTTAAAACTTTCATATCATGGGATCAATCAGAAAAGTAATGGCTTCAATGCTGGCTATGCTTGCGTTGACAGCGTTCGTGTCTGATGCAGGAGCACAGTCACGAAGGTCCTCAGACGTGAAGAAATCTACACCTACCCGTCAGTCGGCGACTCGTTCGTCATCTTCTCAGTCTTCGAGGCCGGAGAGATCATCTTCAGTACAGACCAGAAAGCCGAATGACAATAAACATAAACCTGCAAGGCCGTCAGCTCCGTCGACAAAACCGTCGGCAAAACCATCAGCCGATAACGACAGGAAGCCGAGTACTACAGTTACCCGTCCGTCAGATCGCCCTTCTTCATCGACCAGACCTTCTTCTCCATCGACAAAACCTTCACAGGACAAGAAGCCGTCACAGGTTACAAGGCCGGCCCCAAACAGACCACAGGCAAACAAGCCACAGCCTGATAGACCTAAGGCAGACAGACCTGGTGCCAGACCGAATGATAAACCTTCATTGAAACCTGGTCAGAAACCTGGTCAGAAACCTGGCAATGGTCCTGGAAAACCAGTCCAGGTGCGTCCGAATCACAGACCTGAACATCCTAGGATTCATCCACGTGAAAGAGACTTCATGCGTTGGGACCGTCCATCATATCATTGGTCACATAATGATCATTATTACGGATACAGAGTCAAAGTGCTACCGTCCCATGTCCTCAGACATGTCTATCATGGCATAACATATTACTGCTACAATGATATATGGTATCGTCCTTACGACGGATATTATGTTGTATGCAGACCGCCATACGGACTTTCTCTGGCAGCGAATATAATTTCTGACATAGCATGGACTGCAGTGAGACTGTCGTATTACAATACAGTGGCAAACACATACAGTCAGATCAATGAAAACAATGCTTACATTGCAGAGCAGAATGCTGTCATAGCACAGAACAATGCCACATTAGCGGCACAGAATTCAGCCATTCTTCAGAACCAGCAGCTGGCTCAGGCGTCGTGTGCAAAAGCAAATGAATTGGGATTGATTCAGAGTTATGCGGCAGCAGGTTCGGAGTATTTCTATCAGGACGGTGTGTTCTATGCGAAGAATGCTTCAGATGAGTACATGGTTATAGTCCCTCCTGCAGGTGCGCTGGTAGAGATTCTTCCTGATGACTTTGATGTGGTGAGACTCAGCGACGGCAATGAGTATTACAAAGTTGACGATACAATCTTCAAGGTTGTGATTTCAGAGGGAAAACCATACTTCGAAGTTGTAGGACAGCAGTATAACTAGCTGGCAAACATAAAAGCAGACCGACAGTTTGTTAAGAGTGACATGCCAACCCCCGGATAGGGGAAGGATCCACGTAGTGTGAGGGTCACGGAACAAACTGTCGGTCTGCTTTATGGTATGACGTTACCTTATCTGATGCTTATTGCGCCTCCGAAAGGACAGAATGAGAAATATGCCTTGTCGTTCTTATATGAAACCTCAAGAGCCTTGCCATCCTGTTCTGCCTTTATTTTCTTGCCTCCTACAGCAACCTCCATAGTGAGGGCGGTCTCATAAAGAGCTTTGTCAAGACCTGTCTGCGGAACCACAGTGATACCCTTGTCTGCAGGAGTCACTGAAAGGGTAACATCCTTTGCAACCGATGTGTAAGCTGCTACATCGCGGAATGTGCCCACCCAGATGCGGTCTTCCAGAGATTTGACATAGTCAAGGAAGTCCGTGAACTCTGTAGGATCCGAGTAGCAGTCATATCCGTAGTTGATGCCGTGTGTCATTCCTGCAATCCATGAACCTGATGCGAGAGCATCCTCGACTGTCTTTGTAAGATACTCCTTAGGGGAGTTCTGTCCGCCGAGCCAGAATTCCTTCAGACGTGCTCCGACTCTTCCTTCCATTGCTGCTGCGATAACCTTCTCGTTGAATGCGTTGTATGGAAAGCAGAAAGTTGTAGAAGGCTTTCCGATGTTCGCGAGGATCGCATCGTCGTTTTTCTTGATTTCATTGTACAGATCCTCGTCGGAGAGCATTGTCATATATGGATGACTCCATGTATGGTTCGACATTTCATGTCCGTTGTCGGACATTTCCTTTGCCTCTTCCCATGTAAAGTGGGTGGTGTCAGCTTCCGCTACTGCAGGCATCCAGGCACCTACCATCCAGAATGTGCCTCTGAAACCTCTCTTTTCAAGTTCCGGAGCCACAATCGTATAGTGCTCCTTCATCGAATCGTCGAAGGTAAGGCTTACTGCACATTCCTTTCCGTCTTTGTAATCAGCGACTTTCACGTCCTCTGGAGTGATGTTTGCCGAGCACCCTATTGCTACTGCCATGGATGTCATCATGATGAGTTTTTTCATATTATTAAATCAGATTGTTATAAGTGTTTGCGAGTGTGGTGCCGTCTCCGGAAGAATGCAGATCCATGCTGAACCCGTCCGTATGGATAAGGTCGTTCTCTGTCATTACTTCAAGCAGGTGTTTTGCGACAGCCGGAGCCGGATCAATAAGTGTGACATGTTTTCCTGTTACCTTAAGGATTGTGTCAGCAAGGAACGGATAGTGTGTGCATCCCAGGACGATTGTGTCAGCGCCGGCATCTACAAGAGGCTTAACACTTCTCGATGTCACTTCTTCAGCTTCCGGGCCGGTGATCTTTCCGTTTTCAACCAGTTCGACGAAGCCCTGACCAATGTGCTCGACGATTTTTACGTTCTGAGCCCATTTTTCTCTGGTGTCGATATATTTGGTCGCCTTCAATGTGCCTGCAGTTGCGAGTACTCCGACTACTCCGGTCTTTGTTGCCTGAGCTGCCGGCTTTACTGCCGGTTCCATACCGATGAACGGGATAGGGAATTCTTTTCTCAATGTACTGATTGCTGCTGCTGTGGCTGTGTTACATGCTACGACGATGATGTCTGCTCCCTGGCTTATCAGAAATGACGTGATGGTCCGTGCTCTGTCGATTATATATTCACGCGACTTCTCCCCATATGGACAATGGGCGTTGTCGGAATAATATATGAACCTCTCGTCAGGGAGGATCTTATGTATTTCTCTGAAGACAGACAGACCGCCGACTCCTGAGTCAAAGATTCCTATCATCTGCTTTGTGTTATATCACACAAATATACTTAAATTTTCGTATTTTTGTATGGATTAAACTGTATCTTATGGCTCTGATAATTCCCAATGGGTATAAAAATATATTAGGCGGCGTCGAGAATACCGAGAAAGCGATCAAGGCTGTCAAGGATATGTTCCAGGACAATCTGTCTGCTCAGCTGGCTTTGCTGAGAGTGACCGCTCCGATGGTGGTCCTCAGCGGTGTAGGTCTTAATGACGATCTGAATGGAGTTGAAAGTCCTGTATCTTTCCCTGTGAAGGATATGGATGGAAAGAAGGCTGAGGTCGTACATTCTCTTGCCAAATGGAAGAGGATGAAGCTGGCTCAGATGTGTGTCCCTGAAGGAAGGGGCATATATACGGATATGAATGCGCTTCGTCCGGAAGAGGAACTGGATAATATCCATTCCATCTATGTCGATCAATGGGATTGGGAAAAGGTCATCGGCCACGAGCAGCGAAATCTGGCGTTTCTGAAGAAGACAGTGCGCAGGATATATGAAGCCATAAAGGTTACTGAAAACAAACTCTATGTGGAGTTTCCTCAGATTGAACCGATGCTTCCGGAAGAAATCTTCTTCATCCATGCGGAGCAGCTGCTGCAGATGTATCCGGATCTGTCTCCAAAGGAGAGGGAAGATGCTGTGGTCAAGGAACATAAGGCAGTGTTCATCATCGGTATCGGAGCCCCTCTTTCGGACGGAAATCCGCACGACGGCCGTGCTGCTGACTATGATGACTGGACGACTGTCAATGAAGACGGATATTGTGGCTTGAACGGTGACCTGCTGCTCTGGAACCCTATACTTGAAAATGCTTTCGAAGTCTCCAGTATGGGTATAAGAGTTGATTCAGAGGCCTTGAGAAGACAGCTGTCGCTCAGGGGTGAGGAAGGCAAGTCGGAGCTGATGTATCATAAGATGCTGCTCGAGGGAAAATTGCCTCTTACAATCGGCGGCGGTATCGGACAGTCCCGTCTTTGCATGTACCTTCTTCGCAAGGCTCATATCGGCGAAATTCAGAGCAGTTTGTGGCCTGAAGAAATGAGGGAAAGATGTGCCCGGGCCGGGATTGACCTTGTGTAAATATTGATTATATTTGCGTGATTTAAGATATTGCAATGATAAATAACGAACAGATAAAGGAACTTCAGCAGAGGGTTGAAACGCTAGGCAGATGCATTTGCGTGGAGGAGAAGCGTGCTGAAGTGGAGGAGAAGACACAGAGAACCCTTGCTCCGGACTTCTGGGATGACCCGAAGGCTGCGGAAAAGTTTCTTAAGGAACTTTCTGGCGTGAAGTTTTGGGTGACAGGGTATGAGAAGGCGTTGTCTGCGGTGGAGGATCTCAATGTCCTTATGGAACTTGAGGATGATGACATCGATCAGGCATACGAGGCCGCTCTCAATGAGGTGGAGGCTCTGGAACTTCGTAATATGCTCGGAGAAGAGGGTGATAACCTTGGAGCAGTGCTTACCATCAACTCAGGTGCCGGTGGAACAGAAGCGAATGACTGGTCTGCCATGCTTATGCGTATGTACATACGTTGGGCGGAAAGAAACGGATACAAGGTCACTGTCACTGACGAACTTGAAGGCGAGGATGCCGGAATCAAGTCGGTTACCATGCAGGTTGAGGGAGACTATGCATTCGGCTATCTCAAGGCGGAAAGTGGCGTCCATCGTCTGGTACGAATCTCGCCGTTCAATGCCCAGGGCAAACGTCAGACGACATTCTCGTCAGTCTTTGTGTATCCGCTTGTCGATGATACGATAGAGATTGAGATCAATCCGGGTGACCTTGAATGGGATACCTACCGTTCGAGCGGTGCCGGCGGACAGAATGTGAATAAGGTAGAGACCGGTGTCCGTGTAAAGCATATCCCTTCAGGAATTGTAGTTGAGAATACGGAGACGCGTTCGCAGCTGGATAACAGGCAGAATGCCCTCCGAATCCTGAAATCGCGTCTGTACGATATAGAGCTCAAGAAACGTCAGGAAAAGCAGGCTGAACTTGAGGGGCAGAAAAAGAAGATCGAGTGGGGTTCACAGATACGAAGCTATGTCCTCCATCCGTACAAGATGGTCAAGGACCTCCGTACCGGTCATGAGACTTCAGATACTCAGGGCGTGCTTGATGGCGACCTGAACGACTTCATGAAGGTTTTCCTTATGGGATAAACAGGGTAACCCGGAGTTTTCTCGTTTATAATTGCTACATTTGCATGATTCGATTCGAAATATAAACTAATTATTATACAAAATGGCAGATTTTAAATATGCACCAATGTTTCAGCTTGGCGAGGACAAGACTGAATACTACAAGATCCCTGGTTCAGAGCAGTATGTAAGCACTGGCGAATTTGAGGGAAATGAGATTCTCAAGATTGCAAAGGAGGGTCTTACAGTGATGGCAAACACTGCTTTCCGTGATGTTTCATTCATGCTCCGTCCTGAGCACAATGAGATGGTGGCAAAGATTCTTCACGATCCTGAAGCATCCGAGAACGACAAGTATGTTGCCCTTACTTTCCTCCGCAATGCAGAAGTTGCATGCAAGGGTAAGCTTCCTTTCTGCCAGGATACAGGTACTGCAATCATCCACGGTGAGAAGGGTCAGCAGGTATGGACAGGTTACAGCGACGAAGAGGCACTTTCACTCGGTGTCTACAAGACATATACTGAGGAGAACCTCCGTTATTCACAGAATGCACCTCTCAACATGTATGATGAGGTCAATACAAAGTGCAACCTTCCTGCTCAGATCGATATCGAGGCTGGTCATGGTGCTGAGTATCACTTCCTTTGCGTGACTAAGGGTGGTGGTTCTGCAAACAAGACATACCTCTATCAGGAGACTAAGGCTATCCTTAACCCGCAGACTCTCGTTCCGTTCCTCGTTGCAAAGATGAAGACTCTCGGAACAGCTGCATGTCCTCCATATCACATCGCCTTCGTGATTGGTGGTACTTCTGCTGAGAGAAACCTTCTCACAGTGAAGCTCGCCTCTTGCAAGTATTACGACAATCTTCCTACAACAGGTGACGAGACAGGTCGTGCGTTCCGTGATGTAGAGCTTGAGAAGCTCGTTCTCGAGGAGGCACACAAGATCGGACTCGGTGCACAGTTCGGAGGTAAGTATTTCGCTCACGATGTACGCATCATCCGTCTTCCACGCCACGGTGCAAGCTGCCCTGTAGGACTCGGAGTAAGCTGCTCTGCTGACCGAAACATCAAGACTAAGATCAATAAGGACGGTATCTGGATCGAGAAGCTCGATGACAATCCTGCACGTCTCATCCCTGAGGAACTCCGCCAGGCAGGCGAGGGCGAGGCAGTTAAGATCAACCTCGATCAGCCTATGTCTGAGATTCTTAAGGAGCTTTCAAAGTATCCGGTATCTACACGTCTCAGCCTTAACGGTACAATCATCGTAGGTCGTGACATCGCACACGCAAAGATCAAGGAGCGCCTTGACAGAGGTGAGGAGATGCCACAGTATCTTAAGGATCACCCAATCTACTATGCTGGTCCAGCTAAGACTCCTGCAGGAATGGCATGTGGTTCAATGGGACCTACTACCGCTGGTCGTATGGACTCATATGTTGACCTTTTCCAGAGCCACGGCGGAAGCATGATCATGCTTGCAAAGGGTAACCGTGCCCAGTGCGTGACTGACGCATGTAACAAGTACGGCGGATTCTATCTCGGTTCAATCGGTGGTCCTGCAGCTATCCTTGCTCAGAACAACATCAAGAGCATCGAGTGTGTTGAGTACCCTGAACTTGGAATGGAGGCAATCTGGAAGATCCGCGTTGAAGACTTCCCTGCATTCATCCTCGTTGATGACAAGGGTAACGACTTCTTCAAGAAGCTCGGACTCTAATAAATTCACTTCAAGATCTGAAATGGCCCCATCTTTGATGGTGGCCATTTTTTAATTGCTTTGCTTATGAGAATTACATCTTATTTTTTCGGATTACTTTGCTGTGTGTCCGCTGTGGTTTCTTGCCATAGGTCCGGTCTGGTCGTTGTGGAAGTCAGGCAGTCGTGTTCAGTTGCATACGAGGAGGGAGGTGCAGATTCTCTCAAGGTAGATGTCACGCTTGAATGGCCTGAAGAGGGTTTACGTTCGGAAGTGCTGGATAATATCAGAAATGATATTGCGTCTGAGGCTTTCGGAGAGCAGGACGGATCAGCAGATATCGATACGTCAGTCGGTACCTATATTGATACTCTGGTGAATAGGTATAGGGAATATAATGAAGGATTCATTTTTTCATGGGATGAGATGATTGATGGCAGGTTCCTGGAACCATATGGGGACATTCAGAGTTATCTGTTGTATAGATATGAGTATACCGGGGGTGCCCATGGAATCGATTATGAGAACGGATTGACCTATAATCTTAAGGATGGGTCACGCGTGATGGAGTCAGATCTTTTTGTAGAGGGGTATGAGGAGGAACTTTCCAGGATTCTGACTGCAAGACTGCCTGAATCGGCTGGGGACGATGTTTATGAAATGTTGTTTGTGAAGACTATAGAGCCCAACGGTAATTTTTATGTGACTCCTTCAGGTGTTACCTATATATATGGTAGGTATGAGATCGGACCGTATGTGATAGGGATTGTGCATGTGGATGTCCCTTGGGAGGATCTTAGGGCACTGCTGAAATAAGGATTCCGCTTCGCGCTATCCTTTTCCGCTGCCGCGGGGGCACTGCTGAACAAAAGTCGATGTTCTGCGAACATCTTTTTAAAATAAACATCGGTCTGATTGAGAGCAAGCTCTCATCTGACCGATGTTTATTTTAAAAGGCGGTCATCTGACCGCCTTTTTGTTCAGGTTGAGATACAAGGATTCGAACCTTGACAGACAGAACCAAAATCTGTAGTGCTACCATTACACCATATCTCAATTCCATCGGCAAAGATAACTCTATTTTTGCTTTTCTGCAAATCCGGAGTTATTTGCGCTTGTTTCTGAAGAATTCTGTGACAAGGCTTGAGCACTCGTCTGCGAGTACTCCCGATACTACCTCTGTTTTAGGATGCATCAGGGACGGAGTGAACGTCGAGAAACCTCTCTTTGGGTCAGATGCTCCGTATACTACACGTCCGATCTGAGACCATGCAAGCGCTCCGGCACACATCGGACATGGTTCTACTGTCACATAGAGCGTGCAGTCGTTAAGATATTTACCACCCATGGCTTCAGTTGCAGCGGTGATGGCAATCATTTCCGCATGAGCTGTGGGGTCATTGAGCCTTTCGGTCATGTTGTGGCCTTTTCCGATGATGCGTCCGCGGCAGGTTATGATTGCTCCTATAGGAACCTCATCTTCCTGAGCTGCCATCTGCGCTTCGCGCAAGGCGTCCTTCATGTATTTTTCGTCCTGTTCCATATATTTCAAATAAAAAAACCCGGCCTTAATGGTCGGGTTTCTATTTTTACCATCTGTCCTCAGATGATACAGTCAATTTCTTGCGGCCGCGACGACGGCGAGCTGCCAATACACGACGTCCGTTAGGAGTCGACATGCGCTCGCGGAAGCCATGCTTGTTACGACGCTTGCGCT
>JAFZFH010000153.1 GCA_017555965.1 Bacteroidales bacterium | reverse complement strand
CCATATCAGAAGATCAAGATAACACTTGGCAGACATCGAGAAGAAATCCTCATCCTCCTCACCTCCTCGGTTTGCATTCAGCATTATGACCTCTGCGATCTCGGTCGAGTCGATAGGATCCTTCAGATACCTCGGATGGATTGGGTTGAAACGGTGGGAATACAACGGATCATCAAAATTCACCGCATAGAACGTCGGCTTCTTATCAAAGCAGTCATAACTATCCAGCAGTTCATTGAACACCTTCCGAGTAAGGTCCGGATACTTGTAATCGTAAACGAACATCGCATACCCCTTCTGAAGCATCTGCCGGATGAAATGGCCATAGATCGCAGCCGACTTGCCACTGCCGGGAATTCCCAGGATCATCACCGCCCTCTCCGGAGATACCACATTGCAGTACCCGTCGTGAAGTTTGCCATCATACTGGTACTTGATGGGAATATTCACACTATAGAGGTTCTCGATAAGTTCCTCACACTGCGGAAACGTATCCCAGTACTCCATAAGATTGGCATCGAAACAACGATACTTCCTGCCTAAAAGCACAGCGCCGATTGTGAACAGGACATATCCCACAATCGTACACAAAACAAAGAACAACTCATTACCGAACCACTGGGACGCCATAAACAGGACACAACCCGAACACAATGGCACAAGAATCTCCACCCAGGTCGAATCCTTCGACTGACCGCTCCGCACCACAAACGAAAGCAGACAGAAGAAAAGGCATACACCCCTCACAGGCCACTGAACACCTAACAGACCGGACCGATACACCTCCAGCATCAGCGTATCAGTAAAATCCCCGTTCATCCCCATCCTGCACCAGAACGGATAAGCATAATAATACACAATCAACAGGCACAAAGCCCCTGATAACATCAGAAACGCCGAAAACATCGGCTTCGTACTCGCCTCCATATCTCTCTCCTCAAATCAAACATCATCAGCGTCGCCTCCTGCCACGCATCATCATCTCCTCATCCTCATTCTGATTCATTGAATCCTCATTCAACATCTTCATCGCCAGATCGACCGCGTCAGCCGCAGTACCCAAAGTCGAAAAGGCATCAGCCTTTTCCTTTTCATCTCCGGGCCAGTGCGTGAGCCTCTGCTCCTCGAACATCGCTGCCGTTATCTTATGCAGTTCGCTCGCCTTGAAACAACATTTCGCCGTATGGTCTATGAAAGTTGCACCAAAGATCTTACCATCCTCCGTCTTTGAAAAATGCACCGAGATACCGGTCTTCTCCAACATACGGCGAAAATGTTCCTCACTCGCAGAGTGAGGCAAAAGCGACCTTACGATACTTCCCACACGTCCCTTTTCCTTCTTTAACGCTTCCCCCTTGCACTCCTGTGTATGCTTGCGGATTTCCTCCACCGTCGGCACTGCCAGGCTCTTTCCGGATATGCCCCCAGTACAACGCCTTCCGCTCTTCGGGTCAAGACCATAGAAGACAAGATACTCCGCACCTCCTCGCTTCTTGTAATCAAAATCCACATTCAGCGTATTCATAAGCATCCGGAACTGCGGTTCCGTCGTGAAATGATACCTCATCGCGTGAGAGACAAGCATCTCGATCTGACGGGAGTAGTTTCCCGCCTTCGGAGTAAAGCCCTTGTACACCCCGAACTCCTCCATACGGCTGTCCGTCTTCTGACCATTTCCAATTTTGTAACCGAACTCAGCAGCAAGTTCCTTCAATATCTGATGACACCGCTTCCGTTCATTCGAGTCATTTATCTTCCGGCCTTCCTTATCTACACGTACCGAGACAATGTGATAATGCACACGGTCAATATCCGAATGCTTGTAAACGATATAAGGCTGGTCGCCATAGCCTAACTTCTCCATCAGTTTCTTCGCAAACTCCTCAATATCCTTATCTGACATCTTGTCATTCACCGACGGATCTATGGAAGCGTGGAAACTCATCTTTTCGCAACGGAGACTGCCTCTCTCATACTCCTCGAAAGTAGCCATCGGATTGCTCGGATCAGGTATATTCATCGTGAACAGAACACTCGCCTCCCCTGCCTCCACCTTTGACTCATTATATCTGACGCTAATACTGCAATGAGCCACAGGAGCATTTATCTTCACCACCATAACAACCCGGATCAGCCATCCTCTTCAAACATCAGCCCACCCGTCGCATCGGAAGAGCCGTCATCCTCACCATCTGCACCATTCAACTTGATATAGTCGGACACCTCCTTTTCGATAAGGCATACCTTCGAGACCATAGTATCCATCATACGCTTCATATCGGTCATATCGTGTTCAATATCGGTGGCTGATACAATCATACGCCCCTGCCGGTCTCTGAACTTGGCAAGGGTATTCAATGTCTTCACACGCTGATTATAATTCACGCCGACACGCCTGATCTCAGCACGAAGAAGTTCGATCTGCTTTGATAGATTAGCCTCGTTACGGGATAGATTTCTACGCCTGCACCTCGTTGAAAGCAGACTTTCCCGAATGAATCTGGACCTGTTACGATACCCTGCAAGTCGCATCAGGGTCGCAAGATTTTCATACTCTGATTCAGAAAATCTCACATTTACATAGTGCTTTCTTACCTCTCTCACTTATCAATCTCCTCTACACTTTGTGTCACAATCGGTTCCCGTAACAAGTCTGCATCCAAACCTTGAACCGGAGTGCTGACGACATAGGCGACTGCGGAGCCTATGCCCCACCGCAGGTGGCAAGATGGCTTCTGGGAAGCCAGTGTTCGTGACACGAACACACATCTTGCAATCTGGACTAACGCTCAGATGAGTCTGCCCACGGGAAACCTTTTGGCAAACTTAGGAAGGAGATGAAAGAATGACAAATTTTAGGAGTTTTCTAAATGGGAAATCTGTAAAATTTGGCGAGCATAATTGATGTAAATACATTTGCAACCATATAACATTATAAGGTCATAAGATTATATGTCCATAAACTCATAGAATTATAAGGTTATAAAGACATGTTGTCATAATATTATAAGTGCATAATGATATACAATTATATATGCATAAAAATATATGTTCATAAGGATATGAGAACATACGAACATAATTACATAAACATATAACCTTATAAAATCATAAGATTCTAAACTTATAAATTCATATAGTATGGGACAATTGGAAGATTTCAGGGCATCGCTGAAAAAGAGACCCGAGGGCAACAGCCAGAGCAGTGAGCCGTCATCACAACAGCCGACACAGAAAATGGTAGAGAACAAGCAGACAAGGAAGCCGATGAAAAGGACGAGTATCGGAATAACCGGGGAACTCCACTTTGAGTTGAAGTGCTTATGTATCTGGATGAAGAAACAGGACCTGTGCAATAATCCATCTCTCAGCGACATGCTACAAGAGATGCTAAAGGTGTATTACAAGAAGTATCCGGAGGCGAAGAAGTTTGTGGATGACTTTTGTGAGTGAGTCGGCGGGCCAAAGGATTTGGCCTGGCGTCTCATTGCGACTTCCAGGATAGTGATGTCGTCATCTGTGATGGCGACTTGACTATCCGTAATGGAGAAGGAAGCATCAGATGCAGTCCGCATCCGATGCTTCAAACTAGAGGTATAATCTGCATATCAACTAAATTTGTACAAGTACTGATCATTTACAGAGTAGAAGGAGTCTTCGGCTATGATGACGTGATCGAGAAGGTGAATGTCCATATATTTCAGCGCTTTATGCAGAGCTTCTGTCTGTTTGATATCCACAGTGCTTGGATTTGCGGAACCTGACGGATGATTGTGAGAGATAATCACAGCTGAGGCTGAATATACCAGAGCCTTTCTGACTATGGTCTTGACATCGAATATCGTACTGTCAGCACCACCTTTGAATAGCATTTCCTTCTTGATAATCTTGTTGGCTCTGTTAAGGAACAACACCCAGCATTCTTCGTGCTTGAGTCCTCGGTAAACCGGTCTGAATACTTCCGCAACTGCTTCCGAATCACTTATCTGCAGATGTCCTGTCGATGAAATTGTCCTGTTATACTCTGTAACGATGTCTCTAAGGGCTCTGATCTTTTCTGTCTGGCGTTTTGTAAAGCCGTAATACTCTCCGTTGAAATCTTCTGCAAGGAGTTCCTGAGCGGGAATGTTCTCATTGAGGATGATTCCTAATTTTCTGAATGTCTCTTTATTCATAATACATTTTTTAGAGGTGAAACTTATTTACGGCTTATTG
>JAFZFH010000152.1 GCA_017555965.1 Bacteroidales bacterium | reverse complement strand
GGTCAGGACCTCATCAAGATGATCGTGGAGATCTCTAAGCAGCCACGCTTCATCGGTAAGATCGTATTCGTACCTAACTACGACATCACAGTTGCCAAGTACCTCGTACAGGGTGTTGACATCTGGATGAACAATCCTACACGTCCGCTCGAAGCTTCAGGTACATCAGGAGAGAAGGCAGCCATGAACGGTGTAATGCACTTCTCAGTACTCGACGGATGGTGGGTTGAAGGTTACAAGAAGGGCGCAGGTTGGGCACTCCCAATGGAGCGTACTTACGACGACCAGAACTACCAGGACGAGCTCGATGCTGCAACAATCTACAACATCATCGAGAACGAGATCGCTCCTACATTCTACAACAAGTCACTCTCTACAGGACGCTCAGCTGACTGGATCGAGATCATCAAGAACTGTGTAGCTCAGGTAGCATGCAACTTCACAACAAACCGTATGCTCACAGACTACATCAACCAGTACTACGAGCCACAGTCTGCAAGATACGACTCAATCATCGCTGACGACTTCGCAAAGGCACGTGAGATCGCTGCTTGGAAGAAGAACCTCCGTCGCGAGTGGAAGAACGTTGAGGTTGTATCAGTAAGCATGCCTAACAGCAACTTCGACAACCTTGCTATCGGAAACGAGGTTAACGCAGAGGTAGTACTCAACATCGGTGACCTCAAGGCTGAGGAGATCGGAGTAGAGGTACTCTTCGCTACAACTGACAAGAAGGGCAAGCTCCATATCCAGGAGAGATATGAGTTCGCTCCGGTAGAGTCAGCTGACGGCAGAGCTAAGTATGTAGCGACAATCAACCCTGACAGATCAGGTCTCTATCAGGTGGCAGGACGTATCTACGCCAAGAACGCAGATCTCCCGCACAGACAGGACTTCGAACTCGTAAGATGGTTGTAGCAACTGGATTTTTCGACGGTGTCCACGTCGGACACCGTCTTGTTATAAAGCGCCTCGTCGAGGCGGCTGCAGTACGCGGGGATGAAAGCACGGTCATGACATTCTGGCCGCATCCCCGTAATGTGCTGCAAAAGGAGGCTCGTACCTTGAGGCTCCTCACCACACTACAGGAAAAGAAGCAGATGCTTCACGACCTGGGCGTGGACCATGTTGAAGTGCTTCCGTTCACGAAGGACTTCAGCGCCATGACAACGGAGGAATACCTCCGCATGCTCATGGAAAGATACGGTGCGAAGACGATTCTGCTCGGATACGACAACAGAGTCGGAAGCGACGCACTCGATACGGATCAGGTGGCAAGGATAGCTGAAAATCTGGGGCTCGAGGTCATAAGGACCGACATGGTGCCTTCGGAAGTCGGCTATGCCATAAGCTCGACCAAGATCCGACAACAATTGGAGGCGGGAGATGTGCAGGGAGCAGCGGACATGCTGGGATACGGATATTCCCTCCACGGAGTTGTCGTAGCAGGCAACAGGATCGGAAGGACCATCGGATTCCCGACAGCGAACATGCAGCTCTACGAGCCGCTGAAGCTGGTACCCGGCAATGGAGTGTATTTCGTAAGGGTAGAGACTGTGGGACGAAATCTGTTCGGCATGTGCAACATAGGACACAGACCGACGGTTTCATCCAACAATGCCCGTACGATAGAAACAAACATCTTCGGATTCGAAGAGGACATATACGGACTTGACATAAAGGTCACCTTCCTGCAGAAGATAAGGGACGAAAAGAAGTTCGACAGCCTCGACGACCTGAAGAACCAACTGGAAAACGACAGAGACGCCTGTCTGGAAGTCATTCTTTGCACCCGAAGGGTGACCGAGAATCTATAAAACATAACATTTATGGAAACGATCATCGGCCTACTATTCATCCTGCTGCCTGTAATCCTCAAACTTATAGGCAAGAAACTCGAACAGTCCGGCAAGACCGACGCATCTGAGACGTTGCGCGAAATTGTCGAATCGATGGGGGAGGACAACGACGAATCCCCGATTGTCGAATGGCTGAAGGAAAAGCCAAAGGCTACGGCCGTCCAGCCGGTTCCAAGACCTGAGGCAAAACAGAATCCGAAGGAAAACGTAAAGCCTGTGGTAAAGAAACCGAAGCCAAGGACACCAATATTGGTCGAGGAAGAAAAGAAGAAAGGCGAAAAGATCGATCCGAAGAAGCTCGTGATTTACTCCGAGATAATGAAACCGAAATTTACAGAATAATAACATAATTAAAGACAATATTTATGGCACTACAGTACATGACCCAGGAGGGGCTTGACAAACTAAAGAAGGAACTTGCCGATGCGATTGCGCAGCGACCTGTGATTTCTGCAGCCATTGCAGAGGCGAGGGATAAGGGTGACCTTTCTGAGAATGCGGAATACGAGGCGGCAAGAGAGGCTCAGGGACTTCTTGAACTCAACATCTCAAAGCTCCAGAACCTCGTGGCAAACGCACGAGTGATCGACGAATCACAGATCGGCACAGAAAAGGTTCAGATGCTCAACAAGGTGAAGGTAAAGAACCTCAATACCAACCAGATCATGACCTTCACTCTCGTAGGCGAGAGCGAGGCAGACTTCATGGCAGGCAAGCTCGCTGCCCAGACACCTATCGGACAGGCACTCATGGGCCACAAGGTAGGCGACGTGGTAGAAGCTAAGGTTCCGGCCGGCATCATCAAATTCGAAATCCTCGACATCACACTTTAACATGGCAACAATTTTCACAAGAATCGCCAACGGAGAGATCCCATCGTACAAGGTCGCCGAAAACGAGGAATACTACGCATTCCTTGACATCGCACCTATGTCCAAAGGTCACACACTCGTAATTCCGAAGCACGTCGAAGACGACTACATCTTCAATCTCGACGACAATACCTACATCGGCCTCTGCGCATTCGCAAAGAAGGTAGCCCAGGCCATCAAGGCAGCAGTGCCATGCAAGAGGGTAGGCGTCGCAGTACTCGGAATGGAAGTACCACACACCCACATCCACCTTGTACCTCTTCAGAGCGAAGGTGATATGGATTTCAGAAAGAAAAAACTCGAGCTTTCTCAGGAAGAATTCGCTGAGATCGCTTCTTCAATCTATAACGAATATGTCAAGATTCAGTAAGATCATCATTTTTGTCGCAGCCATGATGGCAGCGGCAGCATGCGGAACCAACGCAAAGATCGAAGGTGAGCTCTCTGATGCACCGTCATCAGAAGTAGTAGTGAAGCTTCTTAACATAAACCACTACGAAGTACTTGACACCCTCAAGACAGACGCAGCCGGAAAGTTCTCATACAAGGCTGCCGTAAAGAAGGGACAGCCTGAGTTCATCTATGTATTCTACAAGGATACAAAGGTGGCGACCCTCCTTCTTGAGGCAGGTGACAAGGTTTCAGTGACAGCCGACACCCTCGGAAACTACGCAGTAGAAGGCTCTGCAGAGTCAGTAAAGCTTGCGCAGGTCGAGAAGGACTATGCCGATGCACTCCTTACACTCAGCGACCTTTCATATCTTTCGCTCACAGCAGAAGGTGACCAGCTCGATGCAATCAAGCGTCAGATGGGACAGGTGTATGTAGACTACTACAGAAACAGCGTCAAGTACGTGATGGAGAACAACGGTTCGCTCACAGTGGTACCTGTACTCTTCCAGCACTTCGGCTCAGACCTCCCTGTGTTCGCGCAGTCTACAGATGCACTTCACTTCACAAACGCAGCAGACGCACTTGAGCTCGTTTATCCGGAATCAAGATACGTGAAGTCACTCAGAGCAGAGGCAAAGAGACGTCAGAACATCATGGAGATTGAGAACCATCTCAACTCGGCAGAGGCAATCGGCTATCCTGACATCGAGCTCCCGGACGTGAACGCGCAGAAGGTTAAGCTCAGCGATGTTGATGCGAAGGTAGTGGTAGTATTCTTCTGGACATCATCAGATGCAAGTCAGAAGATGTTCAACCTCGACTTCCTCAAGAGCATCTACGAGGACTACCACAAAAAGGGACTCGAGATCTACCAGGTGTCACTCGATCCTGACAAGGCGCTTTGGGCAAAGGCGGTCAAGGGACAGAACCTTCCTTGGATCAACGTATGCGACTCCCGCGGAGCTGCTTCTCCATATGTGGCACTCTACAACCTCTCGGTTCTTCCTGCCGCATACGTCATTGCAGACGGCGAACTCGTTGACGGAGAGATGGCTACCGAGAAGTCATTCAGAAAGCGTCTTGACCAGCTGCTCAAATAAAATTCCCAGAAAATTTTGGAAGTGTCAATCAGATATGTATATCTTTGCGCGCCAAAGAATTAAAATTAACATAACAAAATGAAAAAGACATTTGTAAACTACGTTTCACCTGAAGTAGAGGTGAGAGAGATCGACGCTGAAGGCGTTCTTTGCGGCAGCTCTGCTGCACCGGATTGGGATTTTGATGTTGATCCCCTTAACTAACTGATTAAAACAAAAAGACAATGAAAAGAATTTTTATCGCTTTCTCTCTTGTTGCTGCAGCGTTTGCATTGACAAACTGCGCACAGAAGGAGTCAATCGCACCGGTACAGGAGGAAACTCAAGAATATCTTTCTTTCGAGGTAGTAGCTAACCTCCCTGCAGAAACAAAGACATATAACGACGGTTTGAGCACAAAGTGGTCAGATGATGACCGGATCAAGGTGATTTTCACTAAGTCAGACGGTGAGTCAGACGAGGCTGATAATGCATTCACCTATGCAGGTTCAGGCAAGTTTGTAGGTAAGCTGGAAAGAGAGATCATTTATGGTTTCCTTTCTTCATTCGCAGGCGGTTCACTCACTGCAGTCTATCCTTATGACGCTGACGGTACAGTTCCATCATCTACAGTTCAGACCGGATATGACAGCATGGCTCACCTTGCAGGAGCAAACTGCCCTCTTTCCGGTACAGTGAAAGTAAGCTGGAGCCAGGATTGGCTTGAGCTCATCAGAACTCAGAAATATACTATCCCTGAGCTTACACTCGAGCACACTGTTTCAGTAGTAGAGGTATCTGTAGTGAACAACACCGCTTCAGCTATCGAGGTTTCTGAGGTAGATTTCCTCGTAGACGGTGCAGTAAAGTCTACAACAGTAGTTGCGGAAGCAGGTGCATTGGCAGCCGGTGAGACAGCTAAGGTATATATCGTGGTTGAGCCTGCTGCATATGCGGAATCACAGCTTTCTTTCCAGGTAAATGACACTTTCGAGAAGGTTATCGAGGCAACTGAGGTGACTTTCACTGCAGGTCTGATCAAGCAGGTGAACTTCGTTGTGGAGTAATTTGTCTTGACAGGAGTAAAAAGCTCTGATTTACAGAAAGATACAACCCTTCTGCACCAGGTGCGGGAGGGTTTCTTTCATATGGGGGGGGGTAAATAAAAAATAAAATTTGTTGCATATGAATTTCTTATTTCATACCTTTGTCCCGATAATCTCTTTTTTAAAAAAAACATTTATTTGGTCCCCTAGGAAAGCCGGAGGCGTGGGGAGGGGTTATTGTGGGTTTGGTATTTATGTAACAACTAAATTTAATAAGCATGAAAAAGTATTTTGAAAATCCAGCTCAGTCTTATGTGGCTCCAGAGATTGAGGTGACTGAGATCGTCTCAGAGGGCGTTCTCTGCGGTAGCCCAGCTACACCAGATTTTGATTATGATCCTGACTTTAATTAATCTAAGAACTATGAAAAGAGGATTTATTGCTTTCGGTCTGCTCGTTGCAGCCGCTTTCGGTTTGACTAACTGTGCTCAGAAGGAGTCTATCGCTCCTGAGCAGCAGGATGTAGTATCAGCTCCTTTCCAGCTTGCTGCTGAATTCGCCGCTGATACTAAGACATACAACGATGATATGAGCACAAGATGGTCAGAGGGTGACCAGATCAAGCTCTCTTATACTTTCGATGCAGGTTTCTTGGGTACTTACACAGGTGAGATCGACACTCCTTTCACAACAGAGGCTGCTGACGGTATCTTCACAGGTGAGCTCAAGTTCACAGGCAAGCTCGCTTCTCTTCTCCAGTATACAGGAAGAATGCAGTTCAATGCTGTATATCCTTACACTGAGGACGGTAATGTAGCTGTTCCTGCATCAACTGTTCAGAACGGTCTCAACAGCAAGGCTCACCTCAAAGAGGCAAACTGCCCGCTTTATGGTGATGTACAGTTCGAGACTTCTATCAGAGAACTTCTCAACGGTGAGGTTGCTACTCCTAAGCTCGTTTTGAACCACGCAGCTTCAATCGTTGAGGTTTCAGTTACAAATGCTACAGAGGATCCGCTCGTAATCACTGACGTAACTTTCGGTATCGCTTCAACTGTTAAGGCTTCTACAGTAGTAGCAGGTGGTGAGGTTCTGGAAAATGGTGAGACTGCAAGCGTTTATCTCGTTGTTGAGCCTTTCACAGTTAACCCTGGTGAGGGAAATCTCAGATTCTGGGTTAACGGCGCTAAGAAGGACATCGTTGTTGAGGAGCCTGTAACTCTTAATGCAGGTAAGATCAAGAGGATGAACTTCGTTTACGACGGTGCAGATCCTGATTACTATGTTGTTGCTGACGTAGAGGTTGAGATGACAGCTGAGCGTATCGTTCCTTCAGTGAAGACACTTGTAGACTTCAACTATCTTAAGGAGTGGGCTGCAAATCTTAAGGCTCAGGAGGATATCGAGGGTCTTCTCGAGGATGTTCTCGTCAACATCGCAGCTGGTGACCTTGAGGGCGCATATGATGTTCTCGGTGGTCTTCCAGGTTTCGAACTTCAGGCAGAGCCTATCAAGGGCTTCGGCAGACATATCGCTGCTGTGACTTATACTGTAACTGACTTCACAGAGTCTTACATCGAGCAGGTTAAGAATATCAATGATGTAGCTGACCTCGTTGCTCTTCTCAATAAGGTAGAGAGCTACTATAAGGTTTCTGGTCTTAAGGATAGCGTTCTCGGTGGATTGGGTGACCTTTCAGACTATATCACTGACTTCTCGGCAGTTATCGAGGAGTGGGTTCCAGGTAACAACGCCCTTTCTCTCGCAGTTAAGGCTGCAATCAAGGCTGCTCTTGACAGAATCGCTGACTTCAGCATCGTAGACCTTATGGAAGAGGCTGTAGCTGACCCGGACGGATATGCTGCTAGAATTCTTAACTACCTCTTCTCTAAGAACGAGTTCCGTAACACAATCCTTGACTATGTAGCAGGTGTTATTTCTGAGCTTGAGGAGAACTACAGACTCGATATCGAGGCTGGTAACGAGCTTGCTAAGCAGACAGCAATCTACAATGCTAAGGTTACTGCTCTCTTCGAGGCTAAGGTAGCTGCACAGCAGAATGCTGAGGGTAACTTCGACCAGCTCAACCAGGATGAACTTGATAAGCTCAACAACAGCGTTTGGGGTATCTTCAAGACAATTCTTGACGCAGACAAGACTAAGGAGGTATTCGAGGAGCTTCAGATCACTGCAGTTTACGATGTATTCCAGGAGATCGCTAAGAAGATCGAGGAAGTGGTAATGTACGAGGAAGGTCAGTACGTAATCGTATCAGAGCCTACACTTGATGAGATTCCTGTACTTACTCCAAGTGAGCTTGCAGAGTACATCAAGAAGTAATCTCTTCCAAGTAATATAATTTAATGAATCGGGTGATTCCGGTCACCCGATTCTTTTTTCTCTTTTTTTGAAAAGTAGTTAGTGTATTGGTGAAAATGAAGAACTTAAAGTGGATTAACATAGTCATTACTGTGCTCTTTTTCGTGGTAGCTCAGGCTCCTGCAAAGGCGCAGCGTATGGCAGTGACCTCGAATCTTCTTGAAGATGCAATGCTTGCACCGAATCTTGGTGTAGACGTTGTCGTAGCCGATAAACAATCCTTTTCGCTTGATTTTACTTGTGCGCCGTACAAGCTTACGGAAAATGTGCATAATAAGCAGATGGCTGTCAGAGCAGCTTATAAGTTCTGGCTCAATCAGGCTCTTTATGCCCACTTCCTAAGTGTTGATGGCGTTTTATGTTCTTCGGATGTCAAGTTGGGAAAGATAGGATCCCGAGATGAGTATGTCGGACTAGGCGTAGGTTACGGTTACTCATTCATCATCAACAAGAACATAAACATTGTCCCTAGTGTGGGAATCGGCCTGGCATATGGTTCCAATTATCAGGGAACTGACCATATGATAAAACCTACAGAAGGTGTCCAGGCAATAGCAACTGTCGGTATAAGACCTATTTTGACAAGATTGTCAGTAACTATACAATATGTCCTGAAATAATCGATGAAATTGACTTCAACTAAAATATTCAGAATAATCTTCTCTGTAGCTCTTGTGCTCTTGTCATCTGCAAGTTATCTTGCGGATGCGCAGGATAAGATTCGCGTACAGGGTAAGATCACTGATATTTCCACCGGCGAGCCGATCGCTGCGGTCAATATCATCGAAGATGGATATGTCATCGCTTATTCCGATATCGATGGTAACTATGTATGTACTGTTGCCCGAGATGCTGAACTTGTATTCTATTCAGGTCAGTATGAGGAGATTACAGTAAAGGTTAACAACAGACAGGTGATCAATGTCCAGTTGACCATCCTGTCCATCGAAATCACCGAGGCTGTCGTCACAGCCAGCTTCGGAAACACAACTGTCTATGTGGAGCCTTCTGACCTTCAGATTGTCGGAGACCACTTCGTACTCAAGACCAATGTACGTATCCCTAAGAAGCAGTTCGACAGCAACTCCCGCTTCATCTTTCAGCCGACCCTCTATGACGCGACTACAAAGGACACAAGCTTCTTCCGTCCGGTAGTCATCGACGGAGAGAACTACCATATCAACCAGCTCCGTTACTTTGCTTTCGACGGCTCGAAAGACAGACTTGCAGACTATGTCGTGACAAACGAACTCAGTCTGACAGATAATATCTACTCATACAAAGACTCGTTGTACGTAGCTCCATCAGACCTTGACCACGACTACAGGTCAGACTGCTACCTCGGTATCAACGGACTCTTTGAGAGAAAGGCGGATCCTAAGAAAAAGAACGCAAGAGGTATGGATTATACCGACACCCTCGTGATTGCGAAGGGAACAGTCAATCCTCTCCGATTCCTGGAATATGATATCGATCCGCAAGCACTTACAGATACTTCCCTCATTCCTAAGCCTGAGATGAAGCTTCTCATGGATGCCGGAGTATCCAAGATCAACTTCGTACTGGGTAAGGCCAAGGTCGATGAGAGCGACCCTGAGTCAGTCCAGAACATTCAGGAGATCAAACAGAAGATTCAGGCGATCCTTGGCAACGAGTTCGCTACCCTCAAATCTATCGATGTAGTTGGTTATGCATCACCGGAGGGAACATACAAGCAGAATGCATCCCTTGCGAAGGAACGTACAGCTCTTATCCTTAAAGAGCTTGCAAGCAGTCTCGATCCGTCTGTAGCAAAATATGTCGAACTCACCGACTCATCTGTGGTAGAACCATGGAGCAAGGTAGCAGGCATACTCAGGGACCAGGACGCAGAACTTGCAGAATTCATCGACGACCTCGTATACAGGTACTCAGATGATTATGACAGAATCATACCTCACGTGAGGAAACACGAAAAATACCGCAGTTTCCTTCTCAAGGACATTCTCCCTGCGCTCCGTAAGGTAGAATATACATTGAACTACAGCGAGTTCCGTAAACTCAAGGACTTTGAGATCTGGGACCGCTACAATGCAAAGACAGAGGAAATTTCACGATACGAGTACTGGCGACTCATCGATACAGCGCCTGACTCACTCAGCCGTTACGACCTCATCACAGAGAGTCTCGAGCAATATCCGAACTTTACCTATGTGGCCAACGACCTTGCAGTCCAGCTGATCCACAGGGATTCGGTCAATCTCGAAATCCTCAAACCGTCATTGGGAAAGAAGGCTCCGGAACCGGTGATATACAACCAGGCCCTTATGGCTCTCGGCGCGAGAGAAGTCGCGATGGCAGACTCGCTTGCCAGACTTCTTCCTACCAACGACGCAACAGTCTATCTGAAGTCGATCACAGCGGCCCTTGCCGGCGACTATGATACGGCCTATCCGATGATATCGTCGCGAGGCGGACTCAATGAGATCCTGCTTCTGCTCTGTATGGAGAGAAATGTGACGGCATTGCACAAATGTGAAGAATTGATGACATATCCGGAGTATAGTCAGAACGCCAAGTTCTGGTATGTACACGCGATCTGTGCCAACCGTACAGACGACATCTTCACGGCGATGATCAGTTTGGAATCCGCCCTGATGCTCGATCCTGACCTGGAACAGATAGCCCGGTTGGACAGCGATATGATGGATGTCATCGACCTTGTCAGACCGCTTGAAGAAGAAACGCTCTTGCAGTAATATAGAAAATAACGGATGAAGTATATAATGCACATATTTAAGGCTCTTGTCGTTGCAGTGGTGATGTTCGCCGCTGCAGGTACTGCCTGTGCCCAGAAGAAAGGCAGCAAGAGTGCAGAAGAGAATGTGCTCAAATACCGTTATGTTGACAAAGAGAGCAGAAAGGTAACCTTCTCGACACCGAGAACCTTTGCAGAAAGACTCTATCTTCACGCAAACACCGGTATAGAAGGACTCTTCAATATCGAAAACCATCCTGACAGCCCGGGTTATGCCATCGCCAGCCACATCGGAGCCGGCTACTGGTTTACTCCGATCCACGGTGTGGAGGTTTCGCTCAACTATGGAATGATGCCATACGGCTACTGGAAGGAGAACTTCCTCGGCACTCCGGTCATCACCAACTCAATCATCAGGAACATCGGACTTGAAGCGGACTACGTCTTCAATATCACCAACTATACCCATCGCCACGACAAGCAGAACAGGTTAGACGTTCTGTATACGCTGGGTGCGAGCTTCAGTGCGGGAACCAAGTTCCAGTATGGACTCAACACCTCTTTCAGAGCAGTATACAACATAGGATCACTCGCAGGTCTCTATATCGAGCCTAAGGTCACTTTCCTTAACATGGAGTATGTCCGTCCTTCGCTTTCTGCTGGTTTCACATTCAGAATCAAACATACTGATCAGGGTTTTGAAGAGACTGTCGACGAAAGCAGGAAGCAGCTTATGTTTGCGCTCAAGAGCAATACGCTCTTCTGGATTGCAGGTGCGCCTAACTTCGGAATCGAGGTACCTATCAACAAGAGGTGGTCAATCAACGCAGATTATGTGGCTCCTTGGAGCAGCAGTTTCGCGACAGGACTCTACTATCAGCTCCTTATGGTCAATGCGGAGGGCCGCTATTGGTTCGGAGACAGAGAGAACAAGCCGGTGATGACAGGACTTTTCACTGGACTTTATGCAGGTGGCGGTTATTACGACTTCATGTTTGACAACACCAGGACAGGTATCCAGGGTGAGTTCTACATCATGGCAGGTGCGACCGTGGGTTATGCCCATTCTATAAGCTCCAACGATCGACTTCGCCTGGAATACACACTCGGACTGGGATATCTCCAGACAAGATATAGAAAGTATGTCTGGGACTACTTTGACTACGTCCTGACAGCCCCAAGTACACAGTCATGGAAGACATCCATCTTCGGCCCTACGCAGGCAAAGGTGTCATTGGTATGGCTTATCTATAAGAACAGAAAAGGAGGTGTGAGATGAGTAAGATAATCCGCATTCTTCTTCTGATGGTCCTGCTTGTCTCTGCAAGCTGTCAACGTAAATTACTCCAGGAGCCTCACGAACACAGAAACCTTATCATCAAGGCCCATTTCGACTCCCTCGGACGCGCTCAGCTCATGTCGAACAAGAGCAGCTACGCACCGTTGGGTACGCCTGCGTCGACAAAATACGTGTTGTACGACAAGTTTGCAGGTAAGGTCGCATATACCGGATCATTCGAAGGAATAGAAGGTGGTATGTATGTCGAGGAAGGACTTTATGACCTTCTGGTGTATACTACCGACTTCAATGAGTACGATGCCAACTTCTTCCGAGGAATGGACAACCCTCTGACAGCCGAGACCTATACCCGTCAGACTTCAAAGCATGACAATGATTTCGGTGTCACAGAAATGAACATGGTCGAGCCTGACCCTACATTCGCAGTGCTTCAGGAAGATGTGGTCGTACTTCACGGTTATGAGGATAATGTCGTAGAAGTCCAGCTTGTACAGAAGAGTTTCAAATACTACCTGACAATCAAGGCGCTCGGACTTCACAATATCCATACGGCGAAGATGAACATTTCAGGAATGTACACGTCTGCATATCTTGCTCACGAAGACCACAGGATGGACGAAGCCGGTACTCAGACAGTGGAAATGGACATCCACTACGATACGAACCCGGATGAATCTATCGATAACGGTTACCTTTACGGAGAGTTCTGGGCATTCGGACCGAACCAGAGAGAAGACATCCTCAATTCGATCATCCTTTATTTCGTGAACGGTGATGTAATCAGGAGAGAGCTTGATGACCTGACAGCCCAGATCAAGACTTTGGACAAGGGTGGAGAGATCATCGTAACTCAGGTCCTTGAGATCAAGGGTCCTGCAGGAGGTTTCGAGCCGGGCGTAGGAGATTGGGATGACCCTACTGATGTTGAAATTATATTATAACAAACATAAATACATACAAATTATTATTAACACCTTTAAATTTACATTTATGAAAAAGATTTTACTCGTGGCTGCTTCAGTCACTCTTTTGGCAGCAGGCTGTCAGAAGACCGAAATCGTCAATCCTGTAGGTGAGCCGGCATTGTCTTTCACAACAGGAATGAACAAACTTACTAAGGCCGTAGGTACAGCTGATGCTGATTCGACCGGTATGAACAACCTTCAGGCTCAGGACTTCAGAGTATGGGCTTATGGTGATTTTGAGGATGAGAACACTCTTAACACTAAGGAGTTGGATGAGATTTATGACGGTATGGCTAACTTGAATGTTTATTACACAAAGACTACTACTGAACAAGGTGTAGGTTCATCAGAGTCATGGGCACCATCAAAGGAGTACTATTGGCCAGGAGTTGATAAGAATCTTAGATTCTTCGCAGTATCAGGTGCTGATTGCGGTGATGACTTGTCTACGACTGCAAATGTGACAATCGATATCACAAGAACACCAGGTGAGGAAGGCGCTTCAGATACAGTTGTATCTACACTTACTGTAAAGAATTTCGCAGTGGATTCTCTGGCACCAAATAAAGATTTGATGGTTGCTGATTTCGTATGCCAGAATCAGTCTAAGAAGGAGGTTGAATTGAACTTCCGTCATGCTCTTTCTAAGGTTCAGTTCCTCTTTAAGACTATTGATGGTTCAGACCGTGATGTGTTTGTTCAGAGCCTTGAGGTTGCAGGTATTAACACAGTATCAACTCTCACAGTAACTCCTGACACAGAAGAAAATGCAGCTAAGCCTATTAGCTTTGCTTGGGCTCCAGCAGCTGAGCCAAAGACTTTTGCTGATGACTATGTAACTGTTCCTGAGGATTTCCCAACAAATGTTGAGTATATGCAGGGAGCTACTGAGGACAATACAGCAATGAAGCTTACTCCAGCAGCAGAAACTTTCGCAACTTGGTTGGTTGTTCCACAGAACATTGAAGGATACCAGGTAAAGGTTCTTTATGTAATCGGAGAAAGACAGTTCGAGTCTATTTTCACTCTTAGCTCAGAAAATCTTACATCATGGGAGCCAAATCAGTATGTAAGATACACTGTAACTCTTGCTCCTAACTTGATCTCATTCGTTCCTAAGGTTGAAGACTGGGACAATCCTACAGATGTTGGATATCAGAACTAATTCTGAGTCTGTTAGAATTTATTTCCTAAAGCGGGTTGAATGTCCCGCTTTAGGAGCAAAGAAGAGATTCTCCGCCGCACTCGAAGCAAAAAAATGGCTGTTTTGTGCGTGCGGATTCTCGTCAAAATGAACCCGGATATATATGAAAATAGAGATTAAAATATCACATTGGTTACTTTGCGCGGCTCTGTTCATGCTTACAGGCTGCGCGAAGTACCATACCCCTGCCGAGGAGGAGCAGCGCCAGGTCGTAGGCTTTGCCGCACAGTCAGAGGTAAACATGGTAAAGGCAACAACTCCATTCTCCAATTTTCATAAAGACTTCGGCGTATGGGGCATCGCCCGTCATGCCGGCAAGCCCGACTACATCCTTTGGGAGACAAGTGCGATGAGCAAGGTGGAGCAGAAGGGAAGCGACAATGTCTATGTACCTGTGGAGGATGCCTTCTGGATTGCCGGCTACAAATACAACTTCATCGCAGTCGCACCATGGGAAGCCGCTGAAGAGATATCTTCAGTCACCCCCGGCAACTCCAGCGGAAAGGAGAAGCTCAGCTTCACCTACAGCCTGGCCGACAAATATGCCGCAGACGACTTCGACTTCGACCTCATGGCCTCCGTTGCCGCAAACGAAGTAGGACCGACAGCCTCCACCCATGACCCACAGCAGAGCCTC
>JAFZFH010000151.1 GCA_017555965.1 Bacteroidales bacterium | reverse complement strand
GAGAAACTTGAGGAGGTCTCGGACCTCTCATCCGTTTCAGATGCTGAAGAATTCGTCGCCATGTTCCGCGATCCTGATGTGCAGATCTTCAATGACCTTATAGGTCTCCATGATTCGCAGGTGATCTCCCTGCCGGAATATGTATCTGCGTTGGGAAAGATGAAGGATGTGTCGGTCACATTCTCCGACATAGAGAAGTCGGCGCCATACATAGACGCGGGAAGTCTGTGTGTAAGGGTGTCTCTGGACAAGACCATGAGTTATCGTGACGGAAGGAATGTGCTGTATTCGTCTGATGAAATATACGGCTCTCCTTACGGGATTCAGATAGTTTTCTCTTATGATGACTTTGACGGTACGTGTCTGATCGAGTCGGTTGAGGGAGGCGAGGATCCGGTCGTGATGGTAGGAAAGGACCATGTGATTTACCGTGAACAGAAAGAGTTTGAAAATCTCCTTTTTGATGGCGGTTACGTTACATATAACAGTGCCGGTCAGGCACTCCTCCCGGGCTATGCGGCGTCTGCAGATTGGTACCATATGCAGAATATGCCTGAAGAATGGGACCCTGATGTGTTCATTACGACACATCTGACCCGAGACGGTTTCCTGAAGCTCGGTTCATATACGAACTGGTTCAGGGCCAAGGCATATACCGCGACGGCTCCTGCGGGTGCATTCGCCGTAGACGGGGAATTTGACGGGAAATGGTCCATTGCCAATGAAACCGGAGTAGAGCTTCGCTTTATGGCCGGTCTCGGCAAGACTATCAATCTGGGCATATATGCGGACCTTGGAGTTTCGTACAGCCACTTGAACCTCAATCTGAGGGATTTCGGCTACTCATATCTTCTTGGGGGTGCCCAAAGGAAGTACGAGTTCGATGTGATCGGCCAGAAATTCAATACTGTCGACGCGGTTCTTGCTGCCGGACTTGCTCTGGAGCACAACTTTGCAGCAAAATGGACATTGGATGTGCAGGCCGGTGCCAAGGCCTATTATAATATATTGGCTGACGCCGGTGATCTCTATTGCGATTATGTGGTCACGCATGGTTCGGAGGCTCCTATCCATAAAGTAGGTCATTTTAAGACGGAATCTATAGCTGACAGCAAGGAGTTTGCTCCCGATGTGTGGCCATGCCCGTTGAGCGTGACAGGATCGTTAGGCTTTGGCTATAACCTGAATAAAAAGACGCTTTTCTCGTTCGGGCTGGAGTATGAACATGGGTTGAACTGCTATTATCAGTCCGAGATGCTGTCATACAAGTCGGGCAGGGCTCCTGTGGCTTATTCCGCGACTGATAAGGCTGATGTTGCCAAGAAGTCGATGACTGACAGCTTCAGCCTCAAGAGGCGCGCTGTGTGGCTTGACCTGGGTGTTACATTTAAATTCTGATTAGCGATATGAAGGTATATATATATAATATAGTGTCGGCGATACTGCTTTTGGCCGCTTCAGTGACCAACGCTCATGCTGATGGTGGAAGCTATGGTGACAAGACCATGTGCTTTGTTTATGTGGCCCAGTCGGAACTGACTTCTACGGGTGCGCTGGAGAAATATCTCGATGCCCGCTTCGAAAGGGCTTTGAAGGATGAGAACCTGGCTTTGATCGTATATTGTGCAGATGGAACGAATCCGCGCATTGTACAGGTCAATACTCCATATGATAACAGGACCGAGTACGATAGTCTTATAAACGAGTTGAAGGGCGAGAGAGTGCGTAGAGTTGATCCGGAGTTCGATGTGCAGAATATCTCAGGGTTGTTTGACAAACTTGATTTTGTGGCTCCGGCTTCAAACGTTCTGAAGTATGGCGCGGTCGACTGGCATTTCCATGTCACCTCGGATTTCTGGGAGCAGGGATATAATGAGTCTTTGATTGCGTCCTTGTGCTTTGTCATGGGAGTCGATCATTTCGAGAATGCGAACTTCAGGCTCCGCTGTTATTTCAGCAGATATGACGATCTGGAGTATGATGAGGATTATCCGTTCGGAAAGAAGGATTATTGCAATCTTGAGTTCAGACCGTATTATTACTAAAAAATGTTGAAAAAAGTTATTTTTCCGAATTATTTGATTATCAATATTTTATAAAAATGAGCTGAAAAAAGTTTAAATTTTTTGTGAAAAAAGTTGCAGAAAAATTTGGAGGATAAAAAAAAGTCCGTATCTTTGCAGCCCATTTGAGAAACAACGGTGGTTAACACCAAACATCAAATGAAAGTTCATTGACAAGTTTGAGAAAAGATAACGAGGTAATAAAAGAAGAAGAAATTAATTAGTCTGTAACAGAAATTAAATGATAGAGAGTCTATCGTAATGTTGTGGACTGCAATTTCAAGGCAACGAGTAAAAGTGAGATCAAGTGTGTAAACATACACTTGGCTTGTGATTCAAAGAAATTCATTCAGAGAGAAGGTTACAAGAGCGAACGGAGGATGCCTAGGCTTCTGGAGGCGATGAAGGACGTGGTAAGCTGCGATAAGCGTCGGGGAACTGCAAACAGGTTTTGATCCGGCGATTTCCGAATGGGGCAACCCGGCACATTGAAGATGTGCCACCATATAAATGGAGCGAACGCGGGGAACTGAAACATCTCAGTACCCGCAGGAAGAGAAAGAAATTATCGATTCCCTGAGTAGTGGCGATCGAAAGGGGAATAGCCTAAACCGTCACTGTTACGGCAGTGGCGGGGTTGTAGGACAGCTCATAAGATTATCATGATCGAACTGGAACGTTCTGGAAAGTTCGATCGGAGAGGGTGATAATCCCGTACAGGTAAGATTGTGATGACGAGAGCTGCACCTGAGTAGGGCGGGACACGTGAAATCCTGTCTGAATCCGCGGGGACCATCCCGCAAGGCTAAATACTCCCAGAAGACCGATAGTGTACCAGTACTGTGAAGGAAAGGTGGAAAGAACCCCGCGCAGGGGAGTGAAATAGAACCTGAAACCGTTCGTTTACAAGCGGTCGGAGCCCGAAAGGGCGACGGCGTGCCTTTTGCATAATGAGCCTACGAGTTGCTTCTGTCCGGCAAGGTTAAGTTCTTAAGGAACGTGAGCCGAAGCGAGAGCGAGTCTGAACAGGGCGTTCAGTCGGACGGAGCAGACGCGAAACCTAGTGATCTACCCATGGCCAGGTTGAAGTCCCCGTAACAGGGGATGGAGGACCGAACCGGTTTACGTTGAAAAGTG
>JAFZFH010000150.1 GCA_017555965.1 Bacteroidales bacterium | reverse complement strand
TTCAGTGGTCTCCACAAGGCCACGGGCGGCCATGGTTTTCCTTATGTTACCCTCCGGAACTACCACAGTATACCTAAAATAAAATAGCTATTCTTTTGATAGTCAAAGGAATAGCTATTGCTTTTGTCGGAAAGTTTTGTTATATTTGAAGTGCGAATAAAAACATAAACAACTCCACGACATGACAAAGGTACTATATAAATCGTATACTCAGAACGATTATTTTCTTTTTCCTCCATGCATTGGCGACTTCATCCCGGAAAATCATCCTGTTCGCACTGTAAATGCAATCCTTGAGAACTTCGATATCAGCGAAATCGAATCCACCTATAAAGGAGGCGGCACAACGAGCTATCACCCTCGTATGCTGCTCAAAATCGTCGTGTACGCATATCTGACAAATGTTTACTCTGGTCGTCGCATGGCTTCTTTGCTGGAGGAGAACGTGTTCTTCATGTGGTTGAGCGGAATGAGTCGTCCGGACTTCAGGACAATCAACCGCTTCAGAAGCGAGAGACTTGCTGACGGACGCTTCGAGTCCATCTTCCATCAGGTTGTTGAGTTACTTCATGACGAAGGACTCATATCTCTGGACGTGCAGTATATAGATGGTACGAAGATAGAATCTGTGGCAAACAAATACACCTTTGTCTGGAAAGGATCTGTCGAGAAGAACAATGCTAAACTTATAGCCAAAGTAGATGGAATCCTGAAAGAGGCAGAGGCGGTTCTTGATGAAGAAAACTCTAGTGAACCTCAAGAGGAAATCACCAAGGAGGATCTTGAAAAGCGTACAGAACGCATCATTGAGAAGATGGAGAAGGAAGGCGTCGCAGACAAGAAACTTCGCAAGGCCGTAACCAAGGTAAAGGAAGAGAGTCTTCCGAAGCTGGACGAGTATGACAAGCATCTGGAAATCCTCGGCGATCGAAATAGTTACAGCAAGACTGATCCGGATGCGACGTTCATGCACATGAAGGAGGACGCAATGAACAACGGTCAGACCAAACCTGGTTACAATGTACAGATAGCCACTGAAAATCAATACATTGTCAACTATGATCTGTATTGGAGACCTACTGACTATGGTACTCTTATCCCTTTCCTGGAATCCTTCTATGACAAGTTCGGCTTCTACAGCAGTGAAATCGTGGCAGACTCCGGATATGGCAGTGAGCAGAACTACGAGTTCATGTTTGCCAACGGCATGACACCTTACGTGAAGTACAATATGTTCCATAAGGAGATGAAGCGCAAGTTCCTGAAGAATCCTTTCCATCAGGCGAACATGTTCTATAATCAGGAGCAGGACTTCTACGTATGCCCTATGGGACAGCATATGGAGCATGTCACAGACAAGAAGATAGTATCTGACTTGGGATATGAATCTCGCACATCAGTATACAGAGCTGCCAACTGTTCGAAATGTCCATTGCGTGGAATGTGTTACAGCGGCAAATGCGACAGACGAACCATAGAGGTCAATCATAAGGCAAACTCATACAAGAGCTCTGCAAAAACATTGCTCACAAGTCAGCGTGGACTGATACACCGCAGCAACAGGCCGATAGAACCGGAAGCCTGCTT
>JAFZFH010000149.1 GCA_017555965.1 Bacteroidales bacterium | reverse complement strand
GAGTCTGGACCGTGTCTCAGTTCCAGTGTGGGGGACCTTCCTCTCAGAACCCCTAGACATCGTTGCCACGGTGGGCCGTTACCCCGCCGTCTAGCTAATGTCACGCGAGCCTATCCGTTTCCGAAATTCTTTAATCAGATAAAGATGCCTAAATCTGATACTATGGGGTATTAGTCGGCGTTTCCACCGGTTATCCCCCTGAAACGGGCAAGTTGCTCACGCGTTACGCACCCTTGCGCCGGTCGCCGTCAACACTTCGACGAATCTCCGTGTCACGCTGCCCCTCGACTTGCATGTGTTAAGCCTGCCGCTAGCGTTCATCCTGAGCCAGGATCAAACTCTTCATTGTATAATAGTTTTTATATTTCTCAGCTTGTCCTGACACTTATAATTTCATAAGAAATTAACGCTTCTCGATAAATTGTATTTTTTCTCGGTACTTGCTTCTTGTACTTTCCTTCAATCTTTTCAATGAACTTATTTTGTTACCGTTCTTTCTCAAACGGGCTGCAAAGATACGCACTTTTTTTTATCCTCCAAATTTTTTTAACCTTTTTTCGATATTTTTTTTTAATTTTGTGTCGAAAAAGGCAAAAAAATGGTTTCTCTTTGGAAAATATTCCTCGTTTTCGCCAAAATCGGAGCATTCACCATAGGAGGTGGAATCCCCATGATTGCGGCAATAAAAAGCGAATTGACGGAAAAAGGATGGCTGAAAGATGAGGATTTTTTAGATATCATCACTCTCGCTCAGACAGCACCCGGACTTTTTGCTGTAAACATCTCCATTCTGACAGGCTATAAGCTCAGAGGAACCAAAGGAAGCGTGGTCGCGACGATAGCAAGTTGTCTCCCTCCCTTCCTTATAATATTACTTGTCGCCATATTTTTCACAAGCTTCAAGGATAATGAATATGTATTGCGCGCCTTCAAAGGTATAAGACCGGTAGTGGTCGCGCTCATCGGAGTCCCTATGATCGACATGATCAAGGCGACGAAAATGAGATGGTGGTCGTGGGTGATTGTGGTTTCATCAATGATACTGGTCTGCTTCATGAAGGTTTCGCCTATATATATACTTGTATGTATAATCGTCCTGGCGGCAGCGATTGCATATTACCAGGACAAGAAAGGAAGGGAGGGACAGAAATGATATTCGCTGAACTGTTCTACACATTCTTTGTCATAGGAATGTTTACCATAGGCGGCGGATACGCCATGCTCTCCCTGATCCAGAATAAGGTCGTGACTGTACACGGCTGGATTGATGAAGGAACGTTCACGGACATCGTTGCGATTTCGCAGATGACACCGGGACCGATCGGAATCAACAGTGCAACATATATCGGGTACAGCGTACTGGCAAATACAGGTGCTTCCGAGTTCATGTGCATCCTCGGTTCCTTCACGGCGACATTCGCAGTGGTATTGCCTTCCTTCATAATAGTGCTTGCCATATGCAAGGCTTATGAGAAACTTCGTGACCACTATATGTTCAAAGGAGTGATGACAGGATTGAGACCTGCAGTACTCGGACTTATTGGAACGGCAGCATTAGGACTGGCTACTCCGGACAATTTCATCGACTGGAAAAGCTATATGCTTTGCGTCCTGGCCTTCATAGGATTATATTTTAAGAAAATCGGTCCATTCTCTGCTATCGGCCTAGGAGCCATAGCCGGACTTTTACTATACTAGAAAATGAACCTTATCAACGAACTTTTCACACAACATTCATTTGTTCAGGCGGTCCTCATCCTTTCGCTCATAAGCGCAACCGGACTCGCCCTGGGCAAAATCAAGATTTTCGGAATCTCCCTCGGAATCACCTTCGTGTTCTTTGCCGGCATAATCGCCGGTCATTTCGGCATCAGCATCAACCACGAGATGCTGACCTTTGCTCAGAATTTCGGACTCATCATGTACATCTACGCTCTTGGTATACAGGTCGGCCCGGGTTTCTTCTCGTCATTCAAACACGGAGGCGTCAAACTGAACCTGCTCTCACTGCTTCTGCTTATTGTCGGATCCCTTACAGCCATAATCATGTTCTGGACCACCAATCTGTCAGTAGCTGACACATCAGGTATCCTTGCCGGAGCGGTAACCAATACTCCGATGCTTGGAGCTGCACAGCAGGCACTCCTGCAGGCCGATCCTACAGACATCGAAGGAGTAAACAGAATGGCGATGGCGTGCGCTGTCGCTTACCCGTTCGGACTTGTAGGAATGATCCTCTCTGTGATTCTCCTGCGCAAGGTACTTGCTCCTAAGGGAACGGTAGCCGCACATGACCCTTCTACAGACAACACCTTCATCGCAGAGTACCAGATCTGCAACCCTGCAATCTACGGAAAGACCATCCAGGAAATCCGCAAGAGTGCATCATGCCAGTTCGTCATTTCAAGAGTATGGAAGAACGAAACTCTCATAATCCCTACATCCGAGACAGTTCTTGAAGAGAATGAACACGTGCTGGTCATCTCCGGCAAAAAGGACATCGAGCAGATAAAGGCCCTGTTCGGAGAAAGGGAAAATGTCGATTGGAACAAGAAGGATATAGACTGGAACGCTATCGACAGCCAGCTTGTGTCAAGCAAGATTCTCGTGACCAAGCCGGAACACAATGGAGTAAAACTGGGAGATATGCGTCTGAGAAACTCATATGGAATCAACATCACCAGAGTGAACAGAGCCGGCATCGACCTGCTTCCTTCCAGAAATCTCAGACTCCAGTTGGGTGACAAGCTCACAGTTGTCGGAGAAGCCCGCGCCATCGAAAACGTAAGCGCCATCCTCGGCAACGAGTCAAAGCGCCTCACGAATCCGAACCTCATATCGATATTCGTGGGAATCATCCTCGGACTCATTCTAGGAAGCATTCCTATCATCATTCCAGGAATCAGCACACCGATCAAGCTCGGAATCGCCGGTGGCCCTATCATCGTCGGCATCCTGATGGGCGCATTCGGTCCAAGATTCCACATCACCACATATACGACACGAAGTGCCAATCTCATGCTCCGTCAGATGGGACTGACCCTATATCTCGCAGGCCTCGGACTCAGCGCAGGAGCAGGCTTCTTCAGTACCGTATTTACGATGGAGGGTCTCGTCTGGGTTCTGACAAGTATCATCATAGCTGTTGTCCCTGTATTCATCGTAGCCATCATTTCTGCAAAAGTGTTCAAGCTTGAGTATGCAGAAAATATGGGTATGCTATGCGGAAGCATGGCAAACCCATTCGCTCTTGAATATGCAAATCAGGGAGAAGGAGGAGAAGATCCGGCTGTCGCATATGCGACCGTCTACCCGGCCAGCATCTTCCTGCGTGTCATTTCAGCACAGATAATAGTCCTGCTTCTGACATAAGACTTTTTCGGTTCTAGATCGGAAACCAGATAAATACCGCACAATCCCAGAGGGCGTGAGAAATTATTATTGCTCCCAGTCTCTCCGGGAAGAAGCGATATGCCAGTCCCCATACAAAGCCGGCAACAGCAGCTGCCATGATCAACATGAAGTTGAACTTTGAGATATGGACAAGGCTGTAAATAAGCGTCGCCACTACAAATCCGACGTTCGGATTCCATTTTGCCGAAAGATTCTTCTGGATATAGCCGCGCCAGAAGATTTCCTCGGCAGGACCGATAATGAACAGCATCAGAAGAGTAAGCACCAAAGGGTTTTCTCCGGCTTTCATTCCGTAAATCATATCGACCTGCGGGCGTGCGAAATCAAACATCAGGGAAGAAAGACGGTCTCCCACCCAGAAGAAGCCCCAGAGGAGTGCAGCCAGAGAAGTTCCGATCAGCACATCAGAAAATCCGACACGGACATCCTTCCACCAGTGAGGACAAGACCATGTGGAATACAGAGTCAGGGTAAGGGCCGAACAGGTCATCATTACCCAGAAATTAACATGTGGCGCAGTCCATGGAGAAAACATTATCGTCCATAGGACTGCGGCCAGAGATATTCCTGTTATAAGCTTTGCGTTCTTCATACGCTCTGTCCTCCTAGAGGAAACGGGCTGCTACGAAAGCTGCTGTAAGCAGCAAAGAGAAGACAAGCTGAAGATTTGCCGTCCTCACGTCGAGATCAGCAATCATCTTTGTGCCGCCCTCAACTGAATTCTTCATAGTCTGAGCACATCCGATAGCGACAGGAAGAGACATGAATACAATCACGGTAGCGACAGGCATGAAGCCGACGATGGAACAGAGTCCGACCCACACAAAAGGGAAAAGAACTTCAAATCCGTAGAAACAGGCAGAAGACTTTGTTCCAAGACTCATGGCCATGGTCCTGATACCGGCTCTCGAGTCTGTCTCCATATCACGTGTATTGTTCGAATGGAGAATACCGTCTGTGATAAGACCGAGCGGAAGTGCAACAAGAAGAGCGCTGACGATGACGCCGCCGCTGACAACGAATGCCGTTCCAAGAGTCGGAAGGAACGCATACGCAAGAAGGATCACAAGGTCACCGAGGGCATTGTACTTGAGATAAGGATAAAGCAGGGTACAGAGTACTCCGCCAAGACCGATCCAGAGAAGCGGCCATCCTGTAACTGCCATCAGACCAAGTCCTCCTGCAACAGCCACTGCTGTAAGAACAAGTGAGAGTGTCTTGATCTCCTTCGGTTCGAACATTCCGGTTGTCAATGTCTTTGCGCCGAATGTATCATCAGCATCGACCTTCTTCTTATAGTCAAAGTAATCGCTCCATGTATTACCTGCCGCATGGAACACGATGATGTTTACAAGAGCCCATACTGCAAGTCCCCAATTGATTTCATATCCTCTCCAGAAAAGAAATGCTGTCGTAACTATTACCGGCATAGCCGATGCTGGGAAAGACCACGGTCTCACCGCAATCATCCACTCTCCAAATGTATGCTTTTTCATAGAATGCTTATTTACGTGCAAATATATAAAAAAAGATAGAGCTCCCTCGATTCACATCGAAGAAGCTCCGCAATTCTAACCTAAAACTTAACCTATGAAAAAACTATTCGGTTAAGAGATATTGCGAATACCATGCCATTACAGCAGGTATTTCAAAATTTCCTTAATGTCCTGCACTTCGATGATCCTGTCCGACTGGGGCATATCCATCATCTCATGCACCCAGACCACCTCGTGCGGAGTATGGATGGCCGTTCCGCCGATATTCACGACAGGGGCAATGTCGGACTTTACGGAGTTGCCTATCATCAGGATCTGCTCCGGATCCATATCATTCTTCTCAGCAAGCTCCAGGTAGTTCTTCTCGTCCTTGTTTTCCATTACTTCACAATGGTGGAAATAGTCCGCGAGACCGGAGATCCTGTACTTGTGCATCTGTTCCGTAAGGTCACCCTTGGTGGCAACAATCAGCTTATACCTGCCCTGAAGGGCCTCCAGTGTCTCCTTTACTCCTTCGATGAACTCGAATTCATGAAATGCAAGCTCAGTGATTATCTTCTTTACTCCGTAGTAGATATGCTCCGGAAGATTTCCCCCGCAAAGATCCATAGCGGCATCTGTCATGCCGATCATATAGGTCTTTGACCCATAGCCGAAAAGCGGGATATTGTCCTCCTGCTTCTGCCACAGCATCTGCTGGACTCCTTCCGGCGAAGTATAGTCAGCCAGGAGCTGCGCAAACTGAGCCTCGGCATTGCGGAAGAACTGCTCGTTCTCCCACAACGTATCATCGGCATCGAAGAATACCGTATTGAATTTTCCTTTCAGGTCCATCTCCGATTACTCAGCGTCAATCGGCTTGATGCTGATGATCATCACATCCTCAAGCGGTCTGTCATAATAGTCAGTAGGAACAGTTGCGATCTTGTCGATCACATCAAGACCCTCAGTCACTTCTCCGAAGATAGAGTACTCTCCGTCAAGGTGGAGACATGCGTTCTCATCGTGAACGATATAGAACTGAGAACCTGAAGATGCCTTTGTAGGGTTTGCTCTGTCGCCCTTACGTGCAGCTGCGATAGCACCCTTCTTATGCCAGTACTGGCTCACGAACTCTGCCGGTACAGTATAGTCGGGACCGCCCTGTCCCCAAAGGTCCACCTTTGTAGTATCTCTTGAATATGGGTCACCTCCCTGAATCATGAATCCTTCGATGACTCTGTGGAAACGAAGTCCATCATAATAGTTTTCCTTTACGAGCTTTACAAAATTGTCCCTGTGCTTAGGTGTCATGTTGTAAAGTTTGATCTTCATTGTACCGAGACTTGTGACCATCTCGAACTCAGGCTCTGCCATAACTGTATTTTCCATTTCTGTTGATGTTTCTGCAGACTGCCCGGACTCGTTTCTGCATGCGCAAGATGCAATCATCATCGCAGCCGCAATTATTAATACTATTCTTTTCATATTTTGACTTTATTAGATTTATCTGCTATTAACGACAAAAATAATTAATTTTGCTCTCATTATGGCAAATCCGTTGAAACAATTGGCAGGTCAGACCATGATTTACGGTCTGAGTACTATCCTTGCCCGCATCATAAACTTCCTTTTTGTTCCGATCTACACCAGACTTCTCAGCCCTGAGAGTTATGGCGTCGTCACTGAATTCATGGCATACATTGCCGTGCTGCAGGTCGTTCTTGTACTTGGTCTTGAAACAGGATGCTTCAGATTCGCGAATAAGGAAGGCGTCGACTCACGGAAGGTCTATGCAAATGCCTTCGTGACGGTGTTCTGCATAAGTGCCACATTCCTGGCCCTTATGATCGCATTCGCATCTCCTATCTCATCGGCTTTAGGATACGAAGGATATGAGGCCTGCATCAGATACATGGGCGGCATCCTGGCCCTGGACTCTGTTACAGCCATCCTTTTTGCAAAGCTCAGACAGGAGAACAAGGCTCTCAAGTTCGCAATCCTGAAGACAGTCAAGATCATTACCGAAACTGCTGCAAACCTCGTGCTGTTCCTATGGTTCCCGACCCATACGGAAAGTGCCGCGTGGATTCTGAACTTCATTCCGGCAACACCGGATTTCAGCTACGTCATCTTCTCGATCTTCATCAGCTGCGTCGTCTGTGGAGGTTTATTCATCCCTGACATACTGAAGCTGAGCTTCAGACTGGACGGCAAGCTTCTGAAGCAGATGCTTGCCTATTCGATTCCTCTGATGGTGGCAGCTCTCCCAGGAGTAGTCAACGATTTCCTTGACAGAATACTTTTCAGATATTTCGACACCAATGCAGAGGCGTGGAGATCTTCTCTCGGACTCTACCAGGCTGCAGTAAAGCTTGCAGTGATCATGAACCTCTTCATCCAGATGTTCAGATACGCTGCCGAGCCTTTCTTCTTCCGAAGAGCAAGGGAGAAGGACTCAAGGGAACTTTATGCCTCTGTTCAGGAATATTTCACCGCTTTCTGCGGCCTTGTCTTCCTTGGAGTCATATTATACATCGACATCATTGCGTTGATTCTAGGGCCTCAATTCCGCTCCGCAGTCGGGGTTGTCCCTGTAATGCTCCTTTCATATATGATATTGGGAATGCTGTTCAACGTATCGATGTGGTACAAGCTCTCCGGCAAGACAAACATGGCAATCTGGATTACACTTTCAGGCCTGGTGGTCACAGCCATCGTGATCGTCGCATTCATGCCGAAATACTCATACTGGGCGGCCGCATACGGACACCTTGCAAGCTATGTTGTAATGTTCGCCATCAGCTCTATACTTGGAGCCAGATATTACCCTATTCCATACAGATGGGGACGCCTCCTGGCGATTTTCGTCCTTATGGGGACCATCTACGGCAGTTCACTCCTGCTTCCTGCAATGCCTCTGGCTCTCAAGCTCGCAGTCCACACCCTCCTGATCGCTCTCTACGGCGCCGGCGCATGGAAAATCATCCACAAAGCATAATAAAAAAATAAAAGCCATCGGAATTCCGATGGCTTTATATTTTGACTATAGGTTTTCCTAAATTAGTCAGCAAGTGAGATTCTCTTGAAAGTGAGAACCTTAGCCTCAGCATCAGCTGCCTTGACTACGTCCTTCACTGCAGTCTTACCGTCACCCATCTGGTAGCCCTGCTCCTCGAGAGTCTGCTCCTTGAAGAACTTCTGGAGACGACCCTTAGCGATGTTGGCAACCATCTGCTCAGGAAGGTTTGCAGCCTTCTCTGCTGAAACGGTCTTGATGATCTCACGAGCCTGCTCAGCCTGCTCAGCTGTGATCCAGCCCTTAGCCTGGTTAGACTCGATGTGAGCCTCGCTGTCTACGTGAGCCGGGTTGATGCCAGCCTTAGTGAGGGCAGCGTCAACTGCCTTCTGTACGAGCTCCTCCTTAGTCTTCTCAGTTGCAGTCTTAAGCTCAGCGTCGATAACGTTCTGAGGTACTGACTCTGCAGATACAGCTACTGGGTTCATTGAAGCAACCTGCATTGCAACACCCTTAGCAACCTGCTCGTCGAAAGCCTTGTTGAAGCCGACAACTGCAGCGAGCTTACCAGTGATCTTGTGCATGTATGCTGAAATGAAAGGTGCCTCTACAGTCTCGTAACCTACGATAACGTGCTTCTCACCTGTCTTACCAGTCTGCTCTGTAACTGCAGCCTCAACTGTTCTTCCGTCAGCGAGTACGCATGCCATGAGGGCATCCTTGTCAGCTGGGAAGTTAGCGATAGCTGCCTCAGCGATAGCCTCAGCGAGTGCCTGGAACTCAGCGTTCTTAGCAACGAAGTCAGTCTCACAACCGAGTCCTACTACGATAGCCTTCTCGCCGTTTACCTTAGCGATAACTGCACCCTCTGAAGTCTCGCGGTCAGCACGCTTTGCTGCTACGAGCTTACCTTTCTCGCGGATGATTTCCTT
>JAFZFH010000148.1 GCA_017555965.1 Bacteroidales bacterium | reverse complement strand
AAGGGGAGTGACCACGTAAATCGTGATTTAGTATATTGCTAATCAAATATTTACGTGGTCATTTTTAAGCAAAAAGTATTTAAACTTTTAGAAAAAATCAAAATTTTTGCATTGTCAAGATAATCTTAACGCATATGAATCATCTTCGATCCAGCAACCGAATTCAGCCTGGCTTTGATCGTCCGTGAAGTTTCCTTCGCAGTCAATCCATCCCCATGATTCTCCATTGTAAACCTTTACCCAACCTTCACTCGGTATAATGATATCATCGAATTTCGGTTCGACGAATATTCCTCGGTCATCCAAAAGTCCCCATTTATCACCCTTCCTTAGTCCGATCGCAAATACCTCGTTCTGATGTGTCTGAGTTGTGATCTCATCCATGATGGTATCAACCAGGATGACGCCGTCGGCATCTACGATACCCACTCCATCAAAGCAGCCCTCAATCTTGTAGAATCTGGTATTGGGGATTCTTTCCACATTACGGCACTCATCTATACTTAGAGTACTGTCAGGAAATACCTCCTTCTTGATCTTCTTCAAAGAGTTCTTATCCAGTCTATGACCGCCTTTGTCATCGACAAGAATCGTATATCCAAGTTCCTGACACAGAGCCATATTGGCAAGAATTCCTTCCGGTCCGATAAGATCATCATGTATCGAGAATACCGCATAGTTGCGATAGTGGGAAACCCTCATCATCTTCCCCTTCCTTCCGTCTGTCTCAAAGGCCTTGCAGACCTCCTCATTGAGTTCATACTGCTGCACGCCATCCTGCCTAGGGACGAAATACTCCTTGACTCCAAAGCCAATCTTCCTGCGGATATCATCGGCGATGTGGCAGGCTGGATTACATAGTATTCTTCTGCATCCTGGAGCCGTTGAGAGGTCAGCGAACATAACATATAATCCACCAAGCGATGTTCCCATCAGGACACGAGGATCAAGTTCCTTCACCGCAGCATCAATGATGGCCACGGACTCCTTCAGATTTTCATTCACTTCAAGTGCATGCCACTTATACTGGGGCAGAATCTTGGAGATGGTCTTGATGGCGCTGGTGTTGGCGCCGCTACCAAGACCATGGATGTAAATCGCGTTCATCTCTACCATCTTGGCTCGTATTTACTGCAAGACTGCATTGGGTACATGTTGCACATATTATATGTGCCTCCCATGCACTTACCGGTTTCATGGGTATCGATTTCCACCCAAGAGCAGAAAGCGTTAGGGATAGCGCTGCCGGTCCATCGACGGCAGGTTGCGCAGTTGCGCATTGTTGTTGGGATACTTGTCTTACTCATATAGTATATCTATTAGATTGATTATCAGATTGCTAAAATCGGCTTACCGAAGAGGTGAAGATCATCAGGAAGTGTATACTGAAGCTTGCCCTTGGTCTCTCGGAGCTGAGCCTGGAGCTTTCCGAGGACGTTGCAGCCGAAGTAGAACTTCCTGCCCCCGACTTCTACTAGTCTGGCACCCCAGAAGAGGTTCGACGCGTAGTTGGTGGCTGTCGCGTCCTCTACCGGAATCTTGGTCGTAGAGAGGAGATCCTTACGAAATAACGGGTTATCTCTGTACTTGAGATTGAGGCAGTACTTCATCCACTCTGTCTGGATTTTCTTCCAGTCAGGACGATGGAATGGTCTGAACTTAGCCTTATACTCCTGCTTCTTGCGAGAGTCCACCCTCTGCTGGAAAAGATTATCCTTAAGCCAGTTATGTGCTTCTACAGAGTCCATTCGTACCATATTGTAGAGGATCTCGATCTGTCGAAATCTGAAGTCACCGTATCGCATCCAGCGTTCTTCTTGTCCGAGTGGGAGCACTGACATGTTGTCCAAGCTGTAGAAAGGTGTGCCCTGCTTGGTGATGAAAGGCTGGCAATCTTCTGTCGGATAAAGACCGAACTTATGAAGCTCGTAGAACTCCTCTTCTGACTGTGGGATGAGTGCATGCGGATCTTCGACCAATGTAGCAAGGTCCTTGAGAATCTTGGGTTCAGAGAGCTGGGTACGGATAAATTCTAATTTCATGTTATGTGCGATTAGGGGTTCGATAGTATATATTCATCGAATTGAAATCGGTTACAAGAAATTACGGTACATAACAAAAAAAGGATCTGCCACATTGCAGATCCTTAATATTAAACAGATTAAATAACTTATTTTCTATAAACTTTCTAACGTATAATAAGTAATAAAGGTCTTTACCATCTTTTTTATAGAGTCGAATGTCCAGTCAACGTCGATATCTTCTGCAGCGCCACTTGCTTGACCATATGACTCCAAAGCAAGTACTAGCTCATCATAGTTCTCAATGGAAAATCGGCTAGTCTCAGAAAGTAGCATGCAAACAAGTTTATGTGGGAGGATGATAGACCCGGTCGCCGCCATGAGATTGACATAGGCTGCATTCTGATGTAATGGCAGATCATTCACATGTTTCGGCAGGACGTCGAGGTACTGCGACAATGCGGCAGCTCTAATTGTCCTTGGTTCATAGAATGCCCAAAAGTAATCTATGTGAATCAGATTATTGAACATTTCTATGTTCTCGCCTTCTTCATCTTCCTCCTGATGAAGTAGGTCGCAATAAAGGGAATGATAACTAAGGATGGAAAGTACGTTTTCCGTATCGGCACCATACTCTTCAGCATCCCTAAGCAGAAGCTTTGCCAGCTCTTCGGATGCAGTACATATCGGTGCCTCTTCCGGCGTCAGTACCTGCGCGTCTCCGCAATACAGATAATACTTGCCGTCGATACTTCTGATGCTATATTCGTTGTTATTCATACGTAAGATCAATTATTGTTCTTGTAGCTATCCCAAGCCATATTTGCTGCAGCCTTTATCGCTTCAAGTATAGTCGTAAAATATGGATTCGTAGGAAGCAGTTCTATATCAATAGGATAGGCATCACCATCATCAACTACCATATTCAGCTGACCGTCAGATGACACATATACACATTTCATGAAACCGGTAACGTCATGTAGTAATGCAGATTCCCACCAGTTAACATATGTTGCTTCAGTCTTGAGCATAGACAAACCGCAATCCTCGAGAATATATCCAAGTTCACGTTCCTCTTCAAGATTCGACGCTTTGTCAATATTAGCTGAAAGCTCTGTGTTTGTTTTATCTGGGTCGATTTCGTTCTGAATACATGTAAGGAGCTCTGACAAGCGTGTGTCTGTCAGGTTAAGGATATGGCATTCTTCTATCATTTCGTCCGGATTGTCAGAATCATAGATGTTTGCCGTCACATAAAACATATGCATTCCATGCTCATAAAGATAGATATCTCCAATCTCGCCACCAAAAACCTCGCTCCTAAATACAGGACGGTTGCCTTCTGAAAAGCTTATAATGCAATCCTCAGTATCCTCCGGATGCGGAAGAAGACGGTCGATGGTTCTGAATAGGCTGTAATAGCCATCCTCATTGCTGGAGTTGCATAATTGTTTGATGGTCTTGTTTAGCAATGGGATATCAGCGAACCTGATACATTGGGGAGTAATGAATTCTGATGCTCCTATGATAGCCTGGCCGCTGGAGACTTCATCATAGATGGTATCCACTACCTGTTCAACATACTCCTGCAGGTCAGATTTATCTTCAATGTCTGCATATTCATCGTTCCAGGTTGACTCTGCAATTCTGTATCCTTCCTCACGAAATTCCTCCGGATCCGTATCGCCCATTAAAGAGAATTCATTCTCCTCTTCATCATCAAAATTGTCTTCCTCAAAATCCTCATAATCACCTACCAGCAGGCTCTCCTCCTCATCGATCTCCTCAAACACATATTCAGGAGACCTGAAGACGCCAAATCCGTCTTCCGTCTCGACATATATGTCTCCTCCGCATGGGTCGACAGTATAGTTCTGGAAGGCAGGTTCTATGAACTTACCGTTATCGGTAAAGAAGCCAACAAGACCGTCTTTTACCACGTATACACAGCAATAGTCTGTCCAAAGCTCCAAGCCTGTGGCTTCATCGGTGGCATTGACGATGTCGTCCATTTCGCATGGGACAACAATATCTCCCTTGCAGTCCACTATGCCATATCCCTTCTCATCAGAGACAATCGTATATGGGAAAATCTGTTCAATCTCTGTCATACCTGTATTAATTATGCGGTTTGATATGCAATGCTCCTACAAATATAAAACAATTTCAGTAACTTCGCTTTTCAACTGCTATTAGAAGCGGGATAGTTGCCATGAAGAAAGCTAAACCATACTATCTTTCTGAAGATATAGATCCAGCTTGCTGGGAATCCATATCGGATGCATATAATGACCTTTCAGTATATGCATATCAGTTTATAGAATACAAATCATATAAATATCCTATTCCTGAAGAACTTGTCGGAGATGCTGTACTGAAGGCATGTGAGAGGGCGTTCAAGTACAGGGACAACTTTGACGTTGAACTGGGTAAGCTTCATAACTGGTTCAACACGATCATCACACATGTTCTTATCGCAATATTCAACAAACTGCCGGAAGAGGAGCGTCTTGATGCTATGATAAACAGGGTTGCTACCGATTTCGAGACGGATTACGATTTGGATCCCGACGAACCGGAGAGCGAAGATGACACAGAAGGCAACTTTGTGGTAGGAGCAAGTCCGGAGCACAACATGCTAGTGGGTGAGGTACAGAGAATCAGGAAGGAAGTCGCTGAAGCTCTGAACCAACACATCAACAACCTTAAGCCACTTGACAGGGAGATCTTTACTAAGGCATATATCGACGACATTCCATTCAAGGTCATTGCCTCACAGACCGGCCTTACGGAGACTGCTGCACGTAAGCGAGCATTCGACATCAAGAACCGAATCAGACATGCATTGCCGGCCATCACTCCGTGGAAGGCTGCGGACATAGTTCTTTACAACAAAATGGAAGAGTTTGTGCAGGTTCCTATGCTTCTACCGGAAGAAGAGCTTCTGCTTAAAATATTCCCACAGTACGATACCCGCAGTGTCGAACCGGATGACAAAGACACAGCAGAGTATGAAAACATGGTCGCAGCGCATGAACTGCTAAGAAGCCATTTGGAGATGTGCTTCGATGATTACAAAGAACAGACTGAGGAAGGCACGGATATATATTCAGAGCTGAAGGCGGAACTGAGCAGAAGAGGACGAAACATAAGAGAGGATGAGCGACTCGATAGCAACATGTTTATCCTTGAGGATGACCTAGACATCGTAGTCAGTGGTCCGGGATGTCCGGTTCTTTATATAGGGTTCATACATGAGTTCATTACAATATTCACTACCGGAGCCAGCGCGACATCAATAGCTGATTATATAGACGACCTTCATACCTTGATAGACAGTGCGGGCGACGAGATCGACAGCCTGATCGACATCAGAGCCTAAACCATATATCATTGCCAGTATCACCGTCAACAATGGTCATACTGGCTTTTTTCATTAAAACTGAAATTTATCTGTAACGAAAAGGAAGTTCCTGCGATACATACACTTAGAAACGTTTAAAGTAACAGACATATGACAGTACAGGCAGCACAGACCAAGGTCATCGACCTCCTCTCGGAAATCAACCGTCCGGGTATCGACTCAGTGATTGAGTTCATCAAGACCAGTAACTACCTGACTTCAGCACAGTGTAATGGACATCACCGCCGTGAGCATGGTCTCATGATGCATAGTCTTGAGGTTCTTGACACAATGCTGAAGGGTAACATTCTCGGTTTACCGCGTGAGAGTCTGATAGTAGTCGCTCTTTTTCACGACCTGGGCAAGGCGACCCTCAATGGTCATAAGATAGGCAGAGGCATGCACCCGGCAAGGTCAGTCGCTATCCTTAATAAGTGTGGGTTTGAACTTACCTCACAGGAGCGCAGTGCAATCTACAGTCATCACCCAGGCTCTGACCCCCGCAAGCTGGCAACTGCGCTCAGCAATCCACTACAGACCCTTCTCCATGCCGGTGATTGCAGAAGTACCGGTCTGGATAAGAGTGGCAAGAGCTACAGATTCAGCGCTCTCTAATGGAGAGACTTATAAAAAAGGCCGATCGCAAGGCAATCGCTGCACTGATGGGAAAAATCAGATGCAGCGACAACGGCGGTCATCTCAATAATCCTAAGGAAAGAAGATATTGGAAGAGCAGATACGTTCGCGAGCTTTGGAATAACTTGTTCGATATGGCCAACGACAAACCGACAGATGAAACCGGTCCTGTTGATCAGGCTATAGAGTCAATTGCAAGTCTATTACAAAGCCAACTTCCTTACCCTATTTCGGTGTCTAAGAATTCGTTATGGACAAGCATCAAGTTGGCAAACTGTTCGTATCTTCTATGCGAGTCAGAGGATGGGCTTGTCATCTCGGCCACGATGCCAGCGGCAAAACTACTGTCCAGGCTCTCAGCAGACGAAGCATCACGCCTGATCATAGCGTTTGACAATCATATTGCGAGTGTGGAGCAAATAGTGGAAGATGCGCTGAAAGCATATATGAAAGAGAAGAAGTCTTCCGAGGTTCTTCACACAGCAGCCAGCGCGATCCTTTCGGACCTGCTGGCCACTGAAAAGAACGTCTGGTTCAACATCAGTCTTCAGAAGAACGGGAGACTTTGCTGCAGGGTTATGGAGTATGCAGAATGGCTCCCGGGAAAGACCTTTAGGACTTCTTGGGAGAATTTAAAAGAGGACTTTGCTAATGCCCTGAAGGATTTGAGAACAAGGCGAGAATTTGGAAGAGAGTAATAAATATTTTAATTTTATTCGTTAAATAATTTGTAACGAAATCGATCAGCCTCAGATACACTAAGGAAACTTCAAGCTGATAAGATATGATTAAAGGAATTATAGGAGCCGTCATCGGCGACATCGCAGGCTCGTCAAGAGAGTCCAAACCAGTTTCAAGAAAGACCTTCAAGCTGTTCACCAAGGAATCATCCGTTACAGATGACACAGCTCTGACAGTAGCAGTTGCCGAGTGGATGCTGGACAGACAGGGTGTAGACGTAGCTCAGTCACTCATCAAGTGGGCTACAGAATACCCTCATGCGGGCTACGGTAGCTCATTCAAGAGATTCCTGGCTAACGGTTCTCACATGACACCAGGCAGCACCCACAACGGTGCCGTCATGAGAGTGAGTCCGGTAGGATACCTCGCATCGTCCATCGAGGAGTGTCTTGAGCTGGCTAGGGAGTCAGCCCTTCCGAGCCACGACAGTCCCCAAGCCATTGCAGGAGCTCAAGCTGCAGCTGCTGCTATCTTTATGGCGCGCACAGGCAAGGACAAGCAGGAGATAAGAGAGTATCTCGAAAGAACCTTCGGATATAATCTTCATCGCTCCTATGACCAGGTCCGCGAAGAGGTTCTCCACGCTAGAGCCTGCCGCGATACTGATTATGAGGCTTCACACGAGAGGATTGTAGGTGCAGAGCCGGCGGTGCAGGACGCACTCATTGCGTTCCTTGAAGGTACTGACTATGAAGATGTTATCCGCAAGGCCATCTACTTGGGAGGCGATGCTGATACCGAAGCCGCCATCGCTGGAGGTGTCGCAGCCGCGTATTACGGAGTCCCAGAGGAGATCATCCAACAGGCTCTGGTCTATATTCCTTCTGACATGCTTGCCGTGATCAACAAGGTTGACGGAACCTCATGGCAGCCATCCAAGCTTATCCCGCCCAAGTCTAGCCGCTGGAGTATCCACGATGTGATCATCTGCGGATGCAATGCTGATGAGACAGACGGCGAGAGAGCCTTCCACCTGACACGTCCGTCAAGATACCGCAGACACCACAATGAGGGCTACCCTATCCATATCAGTGGTCTGGAGATGGAAAAGACTCTCGATCAGATCTGGGTTCTCAGACGCAAGTGCGAGGATTACAAGCACATACGCTGGCACCTTCATGAGGTGGGTATCGAATCCGGCGTATTCACAGTAGAGCAGTTCAGAGAACTCTTCGGTTGGGCTCTTGAGCTCGACAATGTATTGGTAACCCCTACCCTACTGAATAATTGGAACTAAAAGAATATGCAGATGGTAATGGAGATATATTTTAATACCCCGGTAGAATACGAGGTTCTTGAGAAAGATGATAATCTTTCTGTAAGATATACAGATGACGGCTATAAAATTTCTTTTAAAGAAGATGATGAGGCTGGCATTTACTCTATAATGGATGTAGTGATAGATGAGGGTTGGGTAGTTGGAAATGCGGAAAAACTTCTCGAATACATGAAAGCCAACTATGGTCTGGTCGTCAAACCTGATCCAGTTAAGACTTCAAGAGAGACAACTATCGATATTGAAAGCGAAGTCTGTCTAGGCATGTCACACTGCGGGGCGGTCTACTCAAGGGGCAGTGGCACACTTGAGCTATCAGATGAGGAGGTTTCAAAACTCGTTGCTCTGATTAAGGAGAAAGGAACTTCAGACATCAATGAACTAGATCTGGAGAACACGTACCCCGAAATCTATGAGAAGTTGGATGATGCCTACTTCAGGGTTGCTTATGAAGCAGAGGAACTTCACTGGCTTTGGTATGGTTATCATGAAGGTGTATTTGAGTACGATAGCGACGAGCTCATCAGTTACTGCGAGAGCGAATGCGGCTTCGTCTTTGATGGCGACGAAGAAGACTACATGAATGAAGACGGTGAGTTTGACGAGGAGGCGTATGAAGAGGCAAAGATGGAAGCTTTCTTTGATGATTGGCTGGTTCCGTATATCGAATCACTTGACACGTCCGACCAGATAGACTTCCTCCGGAATCAGATGAATGCCAGCTTGGAGATGGATGGAAACGACGTATCTTACGAAGTACATATTCCCGCTGCTATTATTGAAATGGCAAAGAATTAATCAGGATAATCATGAAACAGGAAAACGAAACAGTACCCGCATACAAGATCGGGGATGCGGTCCGCTTTGAATACTGCGGTCCGGATATGACCAGCTGCGACTCTGGTAAGGTGATTTATGTGGATGACGAGCATGTAATCGTGCACGTAGTATGCATGACATTGGACCGTGCGGCAGGTCTGAACAGGAATGAGGTGCCTTATGAAGAGGTCGAAAGAATCATAGGACAGCCTGTTGACGCAATCAAAGAATACGCATACGACAGGTTCATCGACATGATGGACCCGGACTCATACGAGCCGATTGATGTATTCGGCATGTACGACGAAGAATAAGGATATTCATGTATATAGCAGAGGACATATCCTCTGCAACAAGGGGCAGCTGAAAGGCTGCCTTTTGTTGTTTTTAGCAGTCTTGAAAGACAAATTTCTCACCTGCCACTATTTGGCATGATAAGCAGATACTTTTGTAACAAATAAACAAAGTGGTGATAATAATAGATATGAGCGCAGAAGACAAATACAGAATCCAGGAAGCAATAGACAAGCACTTCAATAACCCAGGCGTCCTTGATGTGTCTGACCGCCACTTTGGGATGAAGAGCATCGCAGCCATATGGGAAGAAGTATATGTCCAGATGCCGCTGAAGGATACTGAAGACAAGGATATCGGTTCGCTTCTGGAGGCGATAAAGACCATCACCGGCGAATCATGCTTAAAGGTAGAACAGTCCTGCGGACTGTTCCAGCAACTGAAGCTGAGTCTTGCCCACGGAACATGGTACCTTGAGAGGTCTAGCGTTAGTTACTATATCGTTCCCGAGTACAGGGCTGGCCGAAGGTTTCATACCCGGCTGGATGCAGACATTGCCGCTGACCTCATACTGACCTTCGACAGATATATCCCGCTGATATCAAATCGTGCTGATGAAGAGGTACGTCGCCGCAAGGAGGCCATGTTGACAACTGAGATATTCAAGACAACGGTCATGGGTATAGTGACAAAACTCATTAAAGAAAAACGGATCAAGGCACCAGGAAAACCATATGTAAAAGGATTCAATCCTGATAAGATCCACATCTATTTTGAAAACTCGCCCGATGTAATCACCTGCAGTCTGGCGAAAGTAGAAGAACGATTAATCAAGAAATATGGGAAATAGCAATCAATACGATAAGGAGATCCTTCCAGAGGCAATCAAGAAGCTTCTAGAATTCGATCAGGACGCATGCTTCGAATCAGTCAGCAAACAGATGGTAAAAAAAATAGAGGCCGAACGTAAGTGCAATAAAGTGGTGTCTCAGGAGGAATACATATCCTACGCGATGTTCCTCACAACGTTTTACTTCACAGAGCATCATATTCCAAGTATGTTCTACACTCTGGAGTTCGTTCAGAAGAAGTATCCGGAACTTGTAGAGAGAATAATGGGCATGGTAGAAGAGGCGATGAAACCTACAAGAGAGTTGTAACTATTTGGAGGAAACAGACTATATATAAACAGAAGAAAACAAAGAATACAGCATATGAACAGAAACGATTTTGAAAGATTCGCAAGCCTCGACAGAGGCATCAGCCCCATGACACTCCACCGTTACAGCACGGTGACAGACGCATACATCAACCCATCAATCATCGAGGAGCGTAAGCTCAACATTGCTTCGATGGACGTGTTCAGCCGACTGATGATGGACAGGATCATCTTCCTTGGAGTTCCGATTGATGACGACGTGGCCAACATCATCCAGGCACAGCTGCTTTATCTCTCATCCGTTGATGACCAGTCAGACATTTCGTTGTACATCAACACCCCCGGCGGTGTTGTACACTCTGGACTCGGCATCTACGACACCATGCAGCTCATCTCTCCGGATGTAGCTACCATCTGCACCGGCATGGCGGCATCGATGGGCAGTGTCCTTCTTGCAGCGGGTGCTCCAGGCAAGAGATCAGCACTTCCCCACTCCCGCGTGATGATTCACCAGCCTCTCGGAGGAGCTCGCGGACAGGCTTCTGACATCCTCATCGCCGCAGAGGAGATACGCAAGACACGTGATGAGCTATGCTCTATCCTTGCTGATCATAGCGGCAAGCCATTCGAGAAGGTTCTTGCTGATGCGGACAGGGACTTCTGGATGACATCGCAGGAAGCGCTGGAGTACGGTATGATTGACAATATCCTCACAGGCAAGAAAAGAGTGTAACACATCCCAAGGAAAAGTATAGTTAGTAGAAAACGAAGATGAACATGACAGAAACGAACACACCTACATTGGCATCCGCCCTTGACTACATTGCAAGCAATATCGACTGCAATTCACTTGATTCATTCCTGGAGACCGGAAGTCAGGAAAGCAGTTATATCTGCGAGACTCTTCAGATCACTCCACTTCAGGCTGCACTCTTCGCTACTATCCTTGAGAAGTCCGGGGATGACCTGGCTACAACCAGAGATCTTGTATCCACACTCAAGGTCAGCAAGATCCGCTTCCTTGGATTCAAGAAGGAGATAGATGAGCTTACAAAGAAGAGACTGGTAGTTGCAAGACAAAAGCGCAACGGCAGCATGGGTTACCGTGTCAGTCAGTCTGTGGTCAAGGCTGTACAGAACAACAGTGCCATTGAGCCAGAAAGACTTGAGGGGCTCTCCACCAGGTCAATCTTCAACAAGTTACATAACATCTTCGCAGAGATAGCCAACGGAGTATCGTCTTCTGAGATCGGTCTCCAGGAGATTATCGACATCATGAATCACAATCTCGACAACAAGTTCGTCGAGGCATCCATGAGACTTGGCATCCATGGGCTCTGCTCTGAGGAGACTGTGATGATGTTCTACATGCTTCATCGCATCGTGTCATTCGATGACAACGAGTTTGCAATCGATGAACTTTCAAAGCTCTTTGATTACCCAATGGGTCTGAACACATTCCTCTTTGACAATATGAGGAACGGCTGCAGCACTCTTCAGGAGAAAGGCCTGGTGGAGTTCCAGTGTGAGGATGGCCTTGAGAACAAGGAGGTATTCCAGATCCCTCAGGCCGTTCAGGACGAGCTCCTTTCCGATCTCGCGTCGAAGGGCATACAGTCAAAGATTCAGATTCCTAGGGATGAGCTTATCACTCACTCTGACATCAGGGTGAAGAAGATGTACTACAACGACGTAGAGTCAGAGCAGGTGGCCATCCTGACAGAGCTTTTGGGTGCAGAGAAGTTCGCCCAGGTTCAGGATCGACTCCGAGAGAAGGGACTCCGCAGCGGCTTCTGCTGCCTGTTCTACGGCCCTGCCGGAACCGGTAAGACTGAGACCGTGATGCAGATTGCGAAGGAGACCGGTCGCGATATCTTCATCGTTGACATGAGCAAGCTCAAGAGCAAGTGGATCGGCGACAGCGAGAAGAACATCAAGAAGCTTTTCAGAACCTATAAGGCTCTGACCAAGGAGAATGCTCTCGCTCCTATACTTCTCTTTAATGAGGCCGACGCGATCTTCGGCAAGCGAATCAATGAGGAGAGCAGTGCTGACAAGTCGTTCAATGCAATCCAGAATATCATCCTCCAGGAGATGGAGACTCTCGATGGTATCCTCATCGCTACGACCAACCTCACAGAGAACTTCGACTCTGCATTCGAGAGACGATTCCTTTATAAGATTCTCTTCAAGGCACCTGAGACAGGAGTGAAGGCGAAGATCTGGAGATCGATGGTAGATGACCTTTCGGAGAATGACGCTACCAGACTTGCATCTGACTATGGCTTTACGGGAGGCCAGATCGAGAACATCTCCCGTAAGCTGGACGTAGACTACATCCTCTCGGGAAGAACACCGGATATGGACAAGATTATCTCACTCTGCAAGGCTGAGAGCATCCAGAAGAAGGATACTAGACAGAGAATCGGTTTTTAACGAGGCAGTCACATTATGACATCAGAAGAGATTCAAGACAGGATAGAAAGAGCTCATCGCAAGGCTGCGTATGAGCTCAAAGACTATCTGGAGGAGCTCATGATTCAGGAACCGGAGTGGGACAGTTCAAAGAAGTACTACCTTGACAACTTTATCGATGCCATATATGTAAACTCGGAAGGGGTAAAGGATTATGACAGGGATGCCTTGAGTGATCTGATGCCATGCGTCATAAAGGAGTTCTCAAGCGAAGGGTTCAACAGACATATCAGCGATGTGATCAGGTTACACAAACGTTCAGTGATGAATAAGAATATTCTAAAGCAATCGGCTATGGCTATACTATCCTCCAAGTTTCCCGCCAAGGATATAGAAAGATTCTCAGTACATGCGTATTCGGAAACAGAGGTGTGTATCTCCAAGATAACCAGAAAGTCAAACCTATGGATCACGCTCGACTTGATGACACTCCTTGAGAAAGTCAACCAAGCCTCGAAAATCAAGGACTTATTCAGTAACTAGAAGAACCGAGTGTTATGAAATTTTACGAGGAGGATAGGATATTCGACATAGGTGAAGAGTGGAGACAGAAGATCATACAGAGTGCTCATCGGCATGCCTTTGACAGTCTAACTTCAAAAGCGAAAGGATTCATGGATGGACCAGCTGACAAGACTCAGACATACTTGAGTTACCGGTCAAATTTCATGGAGTCACTGATTGCCCATTACTATTCACATTCCGAATCAGTCAGAAGATCATTCAAAATAACGTTCATGCCCTTGTTTGAAATAATATAGTCCGCAATCCCATTAGCTTCAGATGATGGGTTAAGGGCGTATCAAAGTGCTTTAGATTGTATGCCATGACTCATTGGAAAGGTAAAAACAGACACAAGTATCTTCTACAATTTCATCTAATTTTTGTGTGTAAGTATCGGAAGAATTTACTATCTTCACATGAGATTTCAGAGGAAATCAAACGCCTTTCAGAAGTCATCTGTGCAAGGCATCGTATAGTCATCCTGTATATGGAATCTGACGGAGACCATATTCATTATATGGTCGAACTAGAACCCAATATGAGCATAAGCAAAGCCGTTTCACTAATGAAGGGCTACACGACATATTGGATCTGGAAAAGATTCTCTTCAATCCTAGTGCAACATTTCTGGAAAGAAAGAACATTCTGGACAGATGGATATTTTGCATGCAGCATAGGAAATGTATCGGAAGAAACCCTTAGAACATATATTGAGAACCAAGGCTGATGGAACGTGGTTACAAATACAGGATTTATCCTAACAAGGCGCAGCGGGAGTTGATTGCAAAGACTTTCGGCTGCTGCCGCTTTGTGTATAACCACGCTCTTGACAGACGAAAGGCCTTGTATGAGAAGGAAGGTGTGTCACTCTCTAGAACTGACTGCAACAACTGGTGCAATAGAGAACTCAAGGCTCAAAACGAATGGCTTCGTGAGGTTGATAAGTTCGCTCTGACTAACTCCATCTACGACATGGATAATGCCTACAAGAAGTTCTTAAAGGAGCACGCAGGCTATCCAAAGTTTAAGAGCAAACACAATAACCGTCAGTCATACACCACCAATTTCACCAATGGTAATATTGCAGTAGACTTTAATGGTGATACAATCAAACTCCCGAAGCTCGGCAAGATCAAAGCTAAGGTCCATCGTGCTTTTGACGGAGTTATTAAGAATGCTACTATATCTTGTACTCCATCTGGAAAGTATTTTGTGTCTATCTGTGTTGATGCAGAAATACCCGAATTTCATTCCGCTATAGGTATTGTCGGGATTGACCTTGGAATTAAAGACTTATGTACCAATTCTGATGGTACTAAGTTTAGTGGGCCAGACCTCGCAAAGTTGCAGTCAAGAATGAAGAGGCAGCAACGAAGTTTCTCCAAGAAGTCTAAAGGCAGCAACAATTACAAAAAGCAGAAACTAAGATTAGCGCGTCTGCATGAGAAGATAACCAATATCCGAAAGGATTCACTTCACAAACTGAGTAGAAGTCTCGTTGATGAAAACCAAGTCATCGTGACGGAAAGCCTTAATGTGAAGGGAATGCTCAGAAACCATCATCTTGCTCGTAGTATCTCTGATGCGTCATGGTATGAACTCGCACGCCAGCTTGAGTACAAGAGCAGATGGCACGGACGCAAGTATATCAAGATTGATACTTTCTTTGCCTCAAGTCAGGTCTGTTCCAATTGCGGCCACAAAGAGCAGAAAGTCAAGAACTTGGCAGTCCGTTCATGGATCTGTCCAAAGTGTTCCGCAGTGCATGACCGTGACATCAATGCTGCAATCAACATTCTCAGAGAAGGTCTTCGTCAGGAAGGCCTAGAAATATACATAGGGCAGGAACTGCCCGAATTCAAGCCTGTGGACCGGCCAACGATGGACGACCGTCGCATCAGCGACCTAAGAAGTCGTGCCGGGATGAAGCAGGAAGCCCATAGGCTT
>JAFZFH010000147.1 GCA_017555965.1 Bacteroidales bacterium | reverse complement strand
GAGGCTCTGCTGTGGGTCATGGGTGGAGGCTGTCGGTCCTACTTCGTTTGCGGCAACGGAGGCCATGAGGTCGAAGTCGAAGTCGTCTGCGGCATATTTGTCGGCCAGGCTGTAGGTGAAGCTGAGCTTCTCCTTTCCGCTTGAGTTGCCGGGGGTGACTGAAGATATCTCTTCAGCGGCTTCCCATGGTGCGACTGCGATGAAGTTGTATTTGTAGCCGGCGATCCAGAAGGCATCCTCTACAGGTACATAGACATTGTCGCTTCCCTTCTGCTCCACCTTGCTCATCGCACTTGTCTCCCAAAGGATGTAGTCGGGCTTGCCGGCATGACGGGCGATGCCCCATACGCCGAAGTCTCTATGAAAATTGGAGAATGGAGTTGTTGCCTTTACCATGTTTACCTCTGACTGTGCGGCAAAGCCTACGACCTGGCGCTGCTCCTCCTCGGCAGGGGTATGGTGCTTCGCGCAGCCTGTAAGCATGAACAGAGCCGCGCAAAGTAACCAATGTGATATTTTAATCTCTATTTTCATATGTGTCCGGGTTCATTTTGACGAGAATCCGCACGCGCAAAACAGCTATCTTTTTTGCTTCGAGTGCGGCGGAGAATATGAGAATGTGCTGGAGGGTGCGCTGTGGGTTATCCGAGGTCGGAATGTGGTACTTTTGAGGTACTTGCCGTTTCCTCGGCGATGGGATGTAAATGTGGCCTGAGATGCCCCGAAATATGCATTTCAGGCGTGTGAAAGCCCGTTTTTAATGGTCGGAAAAGTGGTACTAAGTTGGTACTTATTAATTTCATATCTTCAAAATAAATGCGTATCTTGAACAGGAGAAACAATGGTTTTTATGGCTACGACATTCTTTTTGCGCACAAAGAGGAAGAAGGGGTATGCCCCTGTATGTATCAGAGTTCAGTCTTCGGTTCTTAAGATCAATATACGTCAGTCGACCAATCTGATGGTGGCGATTCAGAAATGGAATCTGTCACGTTCGAGCCGAAATTTCAGGAATTTCCTGTATTCTTCGGAGGGATATGTGCTTTTTGAGAAGCTGGAGGAAATCAGGTTGACCATCGATAAGAAGATCAAGGCGGGGGTCGGAGTTACTGCAGAGCAGGTGAGGCAGATCGTGCAGGAGGTGGTGTACAGGGAGCAGATCAAGAAGCCTCAATGTATGAGTCTGAATGCATATATGGCCTTGTATCAGGAACAGGCGGAGCAGGGGATTAGGAAGACTCAGAAGGGTACGGCGTTTTCTCCCGGAACGTTGAAGTCTGTACGCCTTGCCAGAAGGCAGTTCGAGATGTTCCAGGTGAAGTCGGGAAGGGTGTATGATTTCAATGATATCGACTACGGGTTCAGGACAATGTTTTTGAGTTATCTGTACGGGGAGAAGAAATATAATGTGAACACAGCTGCGAAGTGCATCAATACGCTGGTGACTATTCTGGGTGCAGCTGAGGCGGAGGGATACCATACCAATATGAAGTGCCTCAGCCGGCAGTTCCGTGCAAAGAGGATGGATGTTGACAATATCTATCTGACCAAGGAGGAACTGACTGCGATCATGGAGGCGGATATTTCTCACATGACGAAGCTTCACGAGGTGGCGAGGGATATTTTCATGGTGGGGGTGTATACGGCACAGCGTGTGTCGGATTATAACAACATTGCGCCGGAGAACATCCTGGTTCATCCGGACGGGAGTGCGGTGATCCGCGTGCGGCAGAAGAAGACGGGGACGTGGGTGTCGATTCCGGTGAAGGATGAGCTGATGTCGATTCTGGTGAAGTATGATTACCGTCTGCCGCATGTGACTGAGCAGCTGATCAATCTTTATATCAAGGATGTGGCGAGAGTGGCGGGTATCGATGAACCGGTGACGGTGGAGAATACTGCCGGAGGCCGTGTCACTTTGCAGACGCGTCCCAAGTATGAGCTGGTGCAGTCTCATACTGCCAGACGTACGGGGGCTACGCTGATGTATCTGGCTGGAATGGATGTGTTCAATATCTGTATGATGACGGGTCACAGCAGTGTGGCTATGCTGAAGAAGTATATCAAGGCTTCGGATCTGGAGCGGGCCAGGACCATCAGCAATGATGCCGCCTTTACGAAGTGGTGACAAGACGCCCCGTTAGAGTCACTTGAGCTGGAACTGCCCAGCTGGGTCTACATCATTGCCAGGCAACGCTTGATCTGCACTTGTGTCAGACGGTGTTCGCGGAACAGGTATTCGGCTATCGCGGATTTCTTCTGGTGGGACAGCTTGTAAACGGAGACTGTGCCCAGTTCCGGAAGTATTACTTTATCTATCAGATGACAAAGTTCGATGTCGCTCATTTTTCTATAGTCATTCCTGCCGTGTTCGTTGTGCAGCATCTGTTCTATAGTCTGTTGGTTAATGCCAGTCTCGATTGTTTCAATCGTGACGGGTCTTGTCTTTTCCTTGTCTTTTTCCTGCTCCCGTTTCCACTCCTCGCCTGACAGTCTGTTCATGTGGAACAGGAAGTTTCGCGGAGTCCCGTACATGTGTTCGACGTCAGAGGTGTCTATGACGTCTTCTCGGAGCAGCAATCCGCTCCTGTCCATTCTCCATCCTTCCGGACATTTGCATCGCCCCGGGAGATGGCTCCTGATGTTGTGTTTCGGCATTAGGTCCGACCGTATGTCAAAGCCAAGTTCTTTTCTGAATATTACGCGAGCTGAACAATGTGGGTAGGCAAATGGTGTAGGAGATATCCCATGGTGGAGAGAGTTACGTAATGTGTAACTCATTGCAGCTAGATTGTGATACAATCCTTCCAGTGTTATGATAAAGTGCTGTCGTTCTCCTAGTCGCCCTCTGCGTTTGTACTTGGTGTTATAGTAGCGGGAATATTTACGACGATGAGCCTCTACCAGTTCTTTCGGACATTCGGTCCTTACACATGTGTGCATATGGGTGGACATTATGGATTCCGCCAGAAGGGATGATTCCGTTTCAGCGATGGCCATGGCTAGAGAGTTGAAACAGCGTATGTAGTCCTGTTCGTCCCGACAGTAGATTTCGTTTCCTGCAGAAATGCATATGTGATATGTCCTTTTCATTGTAAGCGAAAGTTTTATCCTGCAAAGTTCTGAAGAGTTAACCGCATACCGAAAAAGTATGCTGATAATTGCAGAAAACACTGTTCCAGGAGTCTCTGTTGGACTTTTTGTGTGGGAAATTTGTTTGATTTTTTATAAAAACCAAACAAATTTTTCCGCCGTACTTTATCGTACCCATTGTATGCTACCGTATGCCATTGGTGTCGATGTACTACTATGTATAAGACTTACAATGGTGACAGCTTGAATCTGAATATGCTCTGCCGGGGGTTATCCTCTTTGTCACGAAACGCAGTTTTGAGGGGATTTCTGCTTTGTGTGGCAGGGAAAGAGGGGGATATGCGAGGAAGTGTGCCACCAGACGCAACTTTAGGTTCGATTCCGTGTTTGGTGACAGTTATGATGTTGAATGTTACGGCGGGGGGCAGCACAGCCGGCATATACGGTCGCCGTCTGTTCAAAACCGTCTGCGCAAGCTCAACCTGACGGCTCGCGCAGACGGCTTTGTGCCACTGTTCGCACGATGTTTCATAGGTTGTAGAAACGGGTTGTGGTAGAGATGCTCTGCCGGGGTGATCCTCTTTGTCACGAAACGCAGTTTTGAGGGGATTTCTGCTTTGTGTGGCAGAGAAAGAGGGGATATGACAGTGAGAGGCGATGTTCTGTATGTTTAGAACAACTTCTTTTTGCTTACTGTGGCGACGAACTCCTTGAGGTAGAACGGTTCGAAGTAGGCTACGTCCTTGAAGTCGCCTGCACGATAGGCTGCGAGGGCAGGCGCAAGCATTGAGGATGCTTTCGGCCAGCACTGGCAGAAGTGGGCGTTAGGGTGCTTGATGACGTCGGCGCATTTGCCGGCGCCGTCTCCGATGAAGAGGCATGGGCCCTGCTCGAGGTATTCTGCGAAGCTGTTTTCGTCGATGATGGCTGGGGCGGTTTCTGTCTGCTGGCGGGTGAGATCCCCGGTCAGGCCGGGGATGACGTCATTGCCAGGGATGTCGATGTCATTGCCGGCTTGACCGGCAACCTCAAAGACGGCGGTGTAGACTTCCATGCGGCGGGCGTCGATCATCGGGATGATGAAGCGGGGATCCCCGGTCAGGGTGAGATCCCCGGTCAGAGTGAGATCCCCGGTCAAGCCGGGGATGACTGTGGTCAAGCCGGGGATGACTGTGGTCGGACCCGGCTTGATGTCATTGCCACCCTGGCATTTGTCATTGCCGGCTTGACCGGCAATCTCTGCGGTGGCCTGACCGGCAATCGCTGCGGCGGCCTGGGCGACGAGGGTGTCGAGGGTGCCGACGGCGAGGAGGGGTTTGCCGGAGCCGAAGCAGAGGCCTTTGGCTGTGGATACTCCCACGCGGAGGCCGGTATATGAACCAGGTCCCATGCTCACGCATACTGCGTCGCAGTCAGCGATGGTGAGCCCTCTTTCTGCGAGCATTTCCTGGATGAAGACTGCGGTGAGCGAGGCGTGTGCCTTCGGTGCTGAGCTTTCGCGGTATGATGTGATGGCTCCGTCTTCTGCCAATGCGACTGAGCATAGCGCTGTGGATGTTTCTATCAGGATGATCTTTTCCATATGTTTACTTTGCGGAAGTAATTATGTTCTGGATGTATGGGAATATTTCGAGGGCGAGCTTCTTGAGCGGCGGGTAGAGCACGGATTCGTTGATCACGGACTCCTGGACGAGGTTGAAGGTTTCGTTCAGGGATGTGAATGCGAGGACTGCGAGTCCTACGATGAGTCCGGTCTTGATCAGGGCGAACACTACTCCGAGCAGCTTGTTGAGCCAACCCAGCATGACAAGCTTGAACATTCCTTCGAGCAGCTTTCCCAGTGCTGCAAGTGCCAGGATCACAGCGATGAGTATGAGGGCGAATGCCACGACCTTGAGCACTTGCTCTGATGCTGTGATGTATTGGCCTATCCATCCGCCGATGATATCTGCGAATCTGGCCGATGTCCAGATGCCGACGATGATCGAAATGATCGATATCGCCTGTGCTATGAAGCCTTTCCTGATGCCTTGTATGAGGGCAGGAATGAAGCAAATCAAAAGAATGATATCCAGGATGTTCATAATTGCCTTAAAATGCCTATATTTGCGGATTCAAATTCCCGAATGGGATTTTCCGATTGCAAAAATAGGTAATAAATTTTATTTATGAAATTTAGAGAATATAAAGGTCTTGACCTTGTTGCGACTGGCAATGAGGTGCTCGACAGATGGAAAAAGAACCATGCGTTCGAGAAGTCGCTTGAATTGAGAGAGGGTGCACCTGAATTCATTTTCTTCGAGGGTCCGCCTTCTGCCAACGGTATGCCGGGTATCCACCATGTGATGGCCCGTTCTATCAAGGACGCCATCTGCCGTTACAAGACTCAGTGTGGTTATAAGGTGAACAGAAAGGCCGGTTGGGATACACATGGTCTTCCTGTGGAGCTTGGTGTCGAGAAGATGCTCGGTATCACCAAGGAGGATATCGGCACTAAGATCAGTGTCGAGGAGTATAATGACGCATGCCGCAAGGAGGTCATGAAGTACACTGCAGAGTGGGTGAACATGACTGAGCGCGTGGGTTATTGGGTGGACATGAACGATCCTTACATCACTTACGACAACCGTTACATCGAGACACTCTGGTATCTCCTTAAGAAGATTTATGACAAGGGACTTCTCTACAAGGGTAAGTCCATCCAGCCATATTCTCCGGCTGCAGGTACAGGTCTGAGTACACATGAGCTCAACCAGCCTGGCTGCTATCGCGACGTGAAGGATACTACTGCTGTGGCTCAGTTCGCGGTGATCCGTGATGAGAAGTCAGAGTTCCTCTTCAGCGAGGGTGTTCCTGCATATATCCTTGCATGGACAACCACTCCTTGGACTCTTCCTTCAAACACAGCTCTCTGCGTGGGTCCTAACATCGACTACGTCCGCGTTGTTTCATCTAATCCATACACTGGAGAGCCTGCTCTCTATGTTGTTGCTGAGGCTCTCGTGGGCGCTCACTTCAATCCTAAGAAGCAGGAGTTCAGAGTTCTTGAGGGTACTCTCAAGGGTTCGGAGCTTACAGGCATCCGTTATGAGCAGCTCATCCCTTGGTTCAACCCTGGTGAGGGTGCGTTCAAGGTGATCCCTGGTGACTATGTGACTACTGAGGACGGTACTGGTATCGTACATATCGCTCCTACTTTCGGTGCTGATGACGCCAAGGTTGCAAGACTTGCTGGCGTGCCTGGTCTTCAGGTTGTGGACCGCAACGGCGAGCTTCAGGCGCAGGTGGACCTCCGTGGTCGTTTCTTCTGCGTTGAGGACCTCGATCCTGAGTACGCGGCTGCGAACATGGCTCCAGAGTATGCGGAGTGGGCCGGACGTTATGTGAAGAATGCATATGATGCATCCCTCGATGCGGATGCTCCTACTCTCGATGTTGATATCTGCGTGATGCTCAAGCAGCAGAACAAGGCGTTCCGTATCGAGAAGCATACCCATAATTATCCACACTGCTGGCGTACTGACAAGCCGGTGCTCTACTATCCTCTCAACTCTTGGTTCATCAAGACTACTGCAGTCCGTGAGAGAATGATGGAGCTCAACGAGCAGATCATGTGGAAGCCTGAGTCTACAGGTACAGGCCGTTTCGGCAAGTGGCTCGAGAACATCCAGGACTGGAACCTCAGCCGTAGCCGTTACTGGGGTACTCCTCTTCCTGTATGGCAGACTGAGGATGGCAAGGAGGCTAAGTGCATCGGTTCGGTTGCTGAGCTTTATGCTGAGATCGACAAGGCTGTTGCTGCCGGTATCATGACTGAGAATCCGTTCGCTGCGAAGGGCTTCGATCCGGCAGATATGTCAAAGGAAAATTACGACAAGATCGATATCCACCGTCCATATGTGGACAATATCTTCCTCGTTTCAGACAGCGGCAAGAAGATGGTGCGTGAACTCGACCTCATCGACGTTTGGTTCGATTCGGGTGCGATGCCATATGCGCAGGAAGGTCTCCGCAACCTCGATTCGGAGAGATTCGGTACCACTGCGGACTTCATTGCGGAAGGTGTGGACCAGACTCGCGGATGGTTCTATACCCTCCATGCGATCAACACTATGGTAAGCGACAAGTGCGCGTTCAAGCGTGTGATCTCGAACGGTCTCGTTCTCGATAAGGACGGAAACAAGATGAGTAAGCGTCTTGGCAATGCTGTCGATCCTTTCTGGGCTCTCGATACATATGGTGCCGACGCCCTCAGATGGTACATGCTTACAAATGCTCAGCCATGGGATAACCTCCGTTTCGACGTTACCGGTGTTGACGAGGTTCGTCGTAAATTCTTCGGAACACTCTATAATACATATTCGTTCTTCGCTCTTTATGCGAACATCGACGGTTTCGACCCTTCTTCAGAGGCTGTGCCTATGTCAGAGCGTCCTGAGATCGACAGATGGATCATCTCGCTGCTCAACACTCTCGTGAAGGATGTTACTGCAGCTTATGAGGATTACGACATCACTTCTGCAGGTCGTCTTATCCAGGACTTCGTGTGCGACCATGTAAGTAACTGGTATGTGCGACTCGGCAGAAAGCGTTTCTGGGGTGGTCAGATGGATACAGACAAGCTTTCAGCTTACCAGACCCTCTATCAGGTGCTCGTGGCTGTGTCTAAGCTTGCTGCTCCAATCGCTCCATTCTTCATGGACCGTCTCTATACAGACCTTGTTGAGGGTGCGGATTCAGTACACTATGTACCTATGCCTGCATACGATGAGACTGTAGTGGATAAGGATCTCGAGGAGCGTATGGCTCTTGCTCAGAGAGCGACTTCGATGGTGCTTGCTTTGAGACGTAAGGCTGAGATCAATGTTCGTAAGCCTCTCTCTAAGATCATCATCCCTGTGATCGATGCTCGTGTGAAGGAGCAGCTTGAGCGTGTGAAGGACCTCATTCTTGGCGAGGTTAACGTCAAGGAGGCTGAGTTCATCTCAGATACTACAGGTCTCATCACCAAGAAGATCAAGCCTAACTTCAAGACTCTCGGTAAGATCTACGGTAAGCAGATGAAGGAGATTGCTGCTGCGTTCGGTACACTTTCGCAGGAAGTCATCAATGCAATCCAGGCTTCAGAGGCTTCTGGCACAGGTTATGTCCTTAACCTCGCGTCTGGCGACGTTACCCTCAATGTCGGAGATTATGAGATCTCTTCTGAGGATATGCCGGGCTGGCTCGTTGCTACTGAGGGTGCGATGACAATCGCGCTTGATATCACCATTACTGAGGCTCTCAAGCAGGAGGGTGTTGCACGTGAGCTTATCAACCGTATCCAGAACCTGCGTAAGAGCAGCGGATTCGATGTGACTGATAAGGTCAATGTGAAGATTTTTGCTGATGGTGAGGATGGCGCTGAGATCGCTGCTTCGCTTGCTAACTTCGCTGAATATGTGGGTGCTCAGACGCTTGCTCTTTCAGTCGAGTATGCTCCTCTTGCTGAGGCAGCAGATGCTCCTGAGGTTGAGTGGAACGAAGGAACCATCCGTATCAAGGTTACTAAGTGCTAATTAATAATACTAAACAATACAACTATGGCAGAAGAAATGAAGAACACACCTGAGTTTAAGGTACGTTACAGTGATGAGGAGCTCCAGGAGTTCAAGGCCATCATTCTCGAAATGCTCGAAAAGGCAAAGAAGGAATATAAGACACTCCGTGATATCATAACTCACGATTCAAGCAATGATATTGAGGATACATCTCCTACATTCAAGGTGATGGAAGAGGGTGCTACAGCTCTTTCTAAGGAGGAGGCTGGTGCTCTTGCGCAGCGTCAGTACAAGTTCATCCAGAACCTTGAGGCAGCGCTCATCAGAATCGAGAACAAGACTTATGGAGTATGCCGTATGACAGGCAAGCTCATACCTAAGGAGAGACTCCGTCTCGTTCCTCATGCAACCCTTACCGTTGAGGCTAAGGAGATGATGAACAAGAATAAATAGTCCCTATGAAGAGTTCAAAAGGGACAAGACTTTTTATTCTTGGAGCAGTTCTAGTCGTTCTTGACCAGATCATCAAGGTTCTGGTCAAGACGAATATGGACTTGGGCGAGAGTATCGATGTGATCGGTGAATGGTTCAAACTCCATTTTGTACTGAACAAGGGAATGGCTTTCGGAATGGCTTTCGGAGGCGTTTGGGGCAAGGTTCTGCTCTCGGTGTTCCGTATAGTTCTTTTCGGTGGTCTGTTCTGGTGGATCGGCAAACTTGCTGAGGACAGGCGTACGCCGACAGGTGTTCTGGTGGGTCTTACCATGATTACTGCAGGTGCATTAGGCAATATCATAGACTGTTTCTTTTACGGTCTTATATGGCCGGAGACAGTAATGCCGGGTGCTCCGTTCGCTTTCATGTTCGGACAGGTGGTGGATATGTTCTACTTCCCGTTGTTTGATTACCAGCTTCCTTGGATGGATTATCCGCGTACTTTCTTCGGTGCTGTCTTCAATTTCGCTGACAGTTGCGTGACTTGCGGAGCTATCTACTTGTTGCTTTTCCAGTACAAATACTTCTCGAAGGAGTCCTAGGGTGTCATCCTGAGCGCCGCGAAGGATCTTTTTAAAGATTTTTGTAAAAAAGCTCAAAAATAATTTGCAGGTTTCGATTTTATTCGTACCTTTGCAATCCCGTTACGAAAGCGGGGGACAATATTGGAGAGATGGCAGAGTGGTCGAATGCGGCGGTCTTGAAAACCGTTGATCTTAACGGGTCCGGGGGTTCGAATCCCTCTCTCTCCGCTGGAATCATCTAACGAGCAGAATATCAGCAAGTTAGATGATTTTTCTTTTAATACCGGGACACAGCCGGGACAGTACGAATCCTCTTTGTATGGCACCTTGACGGAGCTGTGCAAAGAAAAAAAAATGTCTTTCTTCAAACCTATCCCTTATCTGGACTACCTTCCTCCAAGACTAACCGAGGCAAAGGAATGGTACATCTCTTATTCCGTCAAGGATCCTGCTACATCCAAGATGAAGCGATTCCGAATCAAGGTCAACCGAATCAAATCCCTGAAAGAAAGGAGAGCTGCTGCAAAGACTCTCATGGCAAGGCTCACGGAACAGCTTGCACTAGGATGGAACCCCATTCTTGAGAAGGAAGCTCCGAAAGCTTATACCAGACTCTTCGATGCCATGGATACATTCCTCAAGATAAAAGGCAAGGAAACCGAGGAAAACTCCATGAGAAGCTATCACTCGTATATCAAGATCCTGAAGAAATGGCTCAAGGAATACGGCTTCAAAGAGGATATGTATGCCTGCAGCTTCACCAAGGCCGTTGCTCTCGACTTCATGAACGATGTCGAGGATGACGAGAAAATATCAGCCCGGACCTACAACAATTACAGAGCTTTCTATTTCGGATTCTTCAACTGGACCATAGAGAAAGGATATCTCACCACCAATCCCTTCTCAGAGATAAAGAAGAAGCCCAAAAAGCTCACGAAGAAGGTCAGACGAGTCCTGAGTGAAGCTGAGATACAAAAGCTCTTTGAATGGCTCCAGAAGGAGAATAGAACCTATCTCGTCATGTGCCTGCTCTGCTACTGCTGTTTCCTCCGGCCAAAGGAGATATCCATGCTCAGATGCTCAGATATCGACCTGAAGAAGCAGCTCATCAAAGTGGATGATGATATAGCCAAGAACGACAATACATCATACCGAACAATCCCGGATGCAATGCTCCCATATATGACCGAGCTTGACCTGTCTGTCGGCAGTCACTACCTCTTTGCTGATGGGAAAGGATATGACTTCCTGCCGGGAACGAAGAAGGTCTGCAGCAGGAAGATTGCCAAGTTCTGGGAGAACCATGTCCGTGAAGCCTGTGGATTCCCTAAAGAAGTTCAGTTCTACAGCCTGAAGGACTCAGGAATGACGAATATGGCCGATTCCGGTGTGCCTATCACATTCGTGAAGCAGCAGGCAGATCACAGCAGCTTGGCCGTCACTTCGATTTACCTCTCACAGAACAAGGCCAAAGCGAATGAGGAGCTGAAGAAAGTGGATATCATCTCCGGAAAGAAATGATATTTTTATAGAAAAATATAAAAAAGAAGAGCCGGACTTCACAGCCGGGCTCTTCTGACGATTAACGATTCTCACTGCTGAGAAAAGTTTCTTTCTAAACGACTTTCAGACTTCTTACAAACCGTATCATCAACAATAATACTAACATTATAACGATTCCCCATGCCACTTGGCCGGATGTGATCCATAACTTCTGCCACCAAGTCAGTTCTTTCTCTACTACCTGAATCACAGTTTTTGCTGCCAGCTGCTGCCGGCTTTCCAGCTCACTGTGAATCTTGACCGGAAGCTTCACCTCTATAGGCTGGAGCTTCTCTTTATTCCTCAGAGTATGGTGCAATCTGCCTTCTTCAATCCAAGCGTCAGATGCTGCCACTTCCGTCTCCAAATGGGAGGAGTCCGAGGAGGCAACAATGGCAGATGTGCTCTCCTTTGGCACTTGCACAAAGATGATGGAATCCCGGAAAATTACCAAATCTTTGATATGAATAATGACGGAATCTTTCTGAGAATTCTCTACAGGAATGTACTTGTGGACTCCGCATGAGCAGACTGTCACGCTGATGAACAGCAGTGACAGCAGAATGGCAATTCTATTCATGGAAAATATACACTTTATCTGTTACACCGAATTGAGGCAAAACATCGAAATGAAGCCAGTTTACACCACCCTCAAGCCGGATATTGCATGGAAGCATATTGGCATTGGCCATAATCCTTTGCCTTGCCTGTTCTGCAGTCATTCCTGAGACGGTGAAGTCTCCAGCTTTGCCAAGGATATGAGACGAAAGGTAGATGGAATTCTTTCCCTTCACCAATTCACATCGGTTGCACCTGAGACCTCTCTGACTAGCTGCAGAGGAATTGCAGGTCATCGACACCTGCAGGATATCTCTTCTGATGATGAGCAGACATTCGAGGAAAGCTGTGTCAAGGAATTGCCATGCTCTTTCTCCCCATTTCGAGTGTGTGTGATTACATACGAGCTCCGATATCTGGAAATACTTGTGAAGCTCACGGATTATAGTTTCTCTATTCATTGCTTCTCCTTCAGTTTCTTGATGATATTCTGAGCCGTATCACTGTCGGCACATTCAAGGATCTCTCCGATGACCTCGACAATATCAGCTGCATTGCTTTTCTTCTTTTTGAAGTTCTCCAGAACACTCTTGCCCTCGATGACGAGAATCCCCAGAGTGACGATGACTGCTGCATAAGGAATGGCATACCATGGAAAGCATAGTCCAAGCACATCAATCAACACAGCAAAGATGACCACACGAAGATAATCAAGAGTCTTGGTGACGGTCCTTCTGAGCATCTTACTTCGAATCTGCTCATGATTCTTCCGGGCTGCATCGACACCGGTCCACAGGTCAATCAGAGTCGCAATGATGACCAGCACACAACAAATAAAAATGATCGTCACCCCATGACCAATGTCTTGAGCAACATTAAAGTGAAAAGTAAAATTCTCCATTACCAATCGTTAAGGTTTATAATCTGAAATTGAAAGCCTCCTCCCCAATTTCGAGAAGCATCATCAGAAAGTTCTACAAAGAAATAAGTGTCGTTTTTATCCACCAGAGTAGCCTTCAGAGGAGAGTTTGATGCACCATAAGACCAGCCCATTCCTGTAAGCATCACCATGTATGAAGCTTTTGTCATGCCCCATGAATTCGGCATAGTAATCTGATATCGGCCAGTAGTGGATGAGCAATATACATAAATTGTGGAACCATCAAAAGTCTTGATTGTGGATGATATCGAAGGAGAGGATTCCGTTCCTGTGAATGTGACCACACCATTGGCCAAGACTTTCTGCATACGGCCATATCTTCCATTCGTCTCGATATTACCTCTCGACAATACCAGCCAACCGTAAAAAGTAGAGCCTTCTCCTATTCCCACGAGTTCGACATATTCACGAGAAGACATCTTGAGCTCTGACTTTTTGAGACCGTCTTCAAAGAAATACTTTCCGGATGCTGCATCAATAGACACAGCTCCTTCAGAAAGCACACCGTTGTATCTGTGAGTCGTGATGGTGATTCGTCTTCCGTTCTGAGAAGCATCCCATGGAAAGCCTCCTGCAGCCAAAGTCCATGAACCGCCACCTTCCATGAGGAGATTGTCATGGAGCTGTGCAATGCTGTCGGAATCATCCCAGCTCCATGCTCCGTCATACCTGACGAATGGAGATCTTGATGTTCCAAAGATCTTGACATCTTGGAAAGTTGCACCGATAGCCTTGAGAAATCCTCCTTCAAGAATCTGAGTCTTTCCATCAGCTGTGTACATGTTACGAACAATCAATCTGTTCAGGAAAGCCTCGTTTGCACACAGTATATCGACAAACAGATTATCAAGAGCCGGCTGATACTCCCAATACCCATTGCTCGTGCTTTGGCTTGGAGCATGAGTCTCTGATGCAGGATAGCTTCGAATACACACGAAGAACTGCTGATATGTGGCATGGAACACAAGGTCATAGAACTCCTCTCCGGAGGCTCCGGAGCAATAGGCTTTACCAGCTTTATAGGTACCCCAGCGAACCTTTGCTCCTTTGGCTCCCGGCTGGCCATCTTTCGCTTGCCGTCTGATGACTATATGACCATTGGCAGATCCACTCATGATTCAAGCTTTGAAGTGATGATTTTGGCAATTTCCTTGGCACGAGTTCTCCAGTTCTGCAGTGCCTGGTACTCTGCAATGTATTCCGCTTTCTTCTCCTCCGGACAAAGATCATCCTTGACCAGCTCATAGTTGGCCATGATTGCATCCTTCTGGTCAGTCGGATATCTGTCATTCACGATTGCACTGATGATGTCTCCATATCCACGGCCATTGACATCGATGCTCTCACAATAGTAAAGATCATCGGCAGTCGGCATGTGTATGTCATCACCTTCCTTAGCCTCGACTTTCTCAAAATCGAATAACACTCTCAGAAGCTTGCCTTCGAGAGTGATGGTCACTCCGTCAGCAGGGAGTGCCTGAACTTGATATACTGTTTTCATCGCAATGATATTAGATTATTCGAAGTAATAGCTGATTTTGCCGTTGCCAAGGTTCTTTCTCTTGACTACAACATTATCGACAGGAAAGATCTTCTTTCCGCTTCTTTCGGCTTCTCTAGCTCTGTTCAGAGTGTCCTTCAAGCTGAGAGAACCTGTCAGGAACTTGAATTGTCCTGCAGATGGATCCTCGTCAAATGTAAAGAGAACAGCACATCTGCCATCTCCAAGCTTTGTAGTGATTCCATCCTCAAAATCATGTACAGTGATGGCCATGTTCAGGATATCCATCACCTTCTTTTCCGGTACATCAAAAACTCTTTTGCCGTCTTTATCCTTAGACTCTACCTGACGGCCAATTCCTTTGTCTGCAAAACTCATATCATTATTCGTTATTGTTTTCCATAAATGCTTGCAATCTCCCCATTTGCACCAACCCCAGTATGAGGCCAGAACCTGCTGTCTCTTCACCTCGCTCTTGGTTCGCTTTGCCTTCCTAGCAAAGCGTTTCTTCATGTTCTTTCGCATTCGGACATTATCCCTGTAGAAGTTATATCCAAGAAAATCAATGTACCTTCCTGCGACCACGCTGTCGTTTCCGTTTTTTCTTGCCATCCTTTTTTCGTGTTGCTATAGGAGCGACTATGGCATCGGCCTTCATTACAAATCCATATTCACAGGATTTCCTGTAGTATTCATTGAGCTGAGCCCATGCTTCTCCTTTGGTTCGTGCCAATCCTAGGACATCATCACAATATCTGAGATAACACTTGCACCTCACCTGTTCCTTCATGTAGTGGTCAACAGGACTAGAAGCGAAGTTTCCTAACGGCTGGCTAGTGTTTGCACCTATTGGCAAACCTCTTTTCAGTCTTACTCTGTTCATCTTCCAGCAATTCTAGGATATCCTGCTCAGAAGTATAGCTCAAAATGGTTATCTCCATGAGTCGGATGAATCGTTTATCCTTGAACCTCCTCTCCAAATTTGCCTTCAGAACACTATGAGGAATGCTCTGATAGTATTTCTTACAGTCGGCCTTCCAGAAGTATCGATATTCAGGATATCTCCTGAGCATCATCTTCAGTCGCTTGACTCCGTAGTGAAGTCCTTTGCCCGGCACACATGCGAATGAATCGGCAATCAGATTCCGGTATATATCCAATCCAATCACTCGAATGATTGCATGCTGTAAGATCTTCCATGGATAGAAGTGCTGTCTCGCAATATCTCTGTCCTTTCCACTGTCATTGTGAACGACCAACTTCGAGTAAACAACCTCCGGCCAATCCTCTTCTAGTATCATTCGCTGAAGTTCCTGAAGGTCTTCCTCTGCTCTCATGTTGTGTCTCCGGATGTATCGGTTTCGTTTGGCTTTGCCTTTGGCCTGAGCCTCTTTATCGGCAGCTCTCAGATTATCCATATCTGCAACCTGCTCGATGATGTGTCCTTTCCTCTTTGGCATGTTCGTGTTGTCGTGTTTCCGTTTTCGTTTTTGCCATACACGATCTTCTTCAGATCCGTTAATTCGATTCCGCTTGCATGGAATCGATGCCCAAAGCTTTCGAGAATTAACCTACTCACATTGCTTGCTGTTTCCACCAGCCTTTCCGCATGATATTTTCTGACATCACAGGAATGATCCTGTTACTTTGCATTGCATGATGCAAGGTCAAGGCTCAAGGAGAATTCTGTTTTTCTTCCTGTATGGCGAGAGCCGATGTTCGAGTTCGACCAAGCGTTATTCGAGTTCGCATAGCCGAGGCCGGCATTCGCACCGTTATTCGCATTCGCACCCCAAAGCACCAGCTCATTCTCCTTTCTACCTACCGTCTATACCTGTCGGCTTTCCTGCTATTCAGCTCGATAGACGGATTTTTATTGATACAAAATTACAATTACAAGAGTCCAGAGATTAGGACAGAATTATACTGAAGCAACCAATTCAGCTCCTGACATAAATGTCAATTCGCCATAATATGCAAGGCGAGAGCCGAGGTACGAGCTCGAATCCGACCAAGCGCCATCCGAGAGCGCAAAGCCGAGGCCGGCATCCGCACCGTCAGCCGCAGACGCACCCCAAAGCACCAGCTGTCCTGTGCTGTTGGCATACGAATAATCACACCAGTATGATGTGCCACCGCCACCAGTTTTCTTTGCAAAAATATCGAAGTGCTCACCGAGGATCATCTGGCTGATATAGCCTTCAGAAGTAAGTCTTGTGAGCTGTCTATAATCACCCTCCGGATGAGTTGCAAGCTCTGAAGAAGATGGCATCCTGTTGCCCTCATAAATGAAGATTTCAGCACCTGTCTGACCAGAGTTATTGGATGATCCACAGTACACACCCTGAGACATCTCCCACTGCTGTGCATACGGATTTTCAATACCCATGAGAGAGACATCGCATGCTCCTACAGTTTGAGTTCCATTCGTCATAGTGTATTCATGAGCAACAGAACCGAAGGAGTCACCGAGGCTCTTTGTGTTGCCACATGGGAATGAAAGAGCTGTCTGCCAGTCGGAGCTGTTCGTTCCTGTAAGGCCATTGCCGAGCACACCCTGAGCATTTGGATTTCCATACTCTGAAAGAAGGATCATGATCATGAATTTGCGATGATCATAATTGATGAGGCCCCAATTCTTTCCATTGACCTGAGCTGCACTCCAGAAGGCATTGATGGTCTTTGAACCTGCAGGAGCAACACCAGAACGAGACACGAGTGCAGAACCGGACATCGAGCCTTTATATGCACCGATACATGGAGCTTCGATATAGTGGCCACCGATAGGAAGCATACTCATCCACAAATATGGGATGCCTGCAACCTCATCATTCTTCACCAAGAAATACAATCTTGGAGCATAGACCATGACATGGCCAAGGGATTCATTGAGAGCAGTACCGTCAGCAAAGACACCACTGTTGACAGTGCTGAGCTTTGCAGCCTTGCCGTCATTTGTGACGAGATATCTTCCTGAGAGAGACTTGTACTCCTCCCACATGTCGAGATTTCCGACTCTACCCCAAACCGGGCTGCTCTGGATAGTGTCCTTGATAGGCACACCCCAAGCTACCTGACGGAGAAGCTGTTCATTGCCTTCGTTGATAGAAGACATCAGATTGTCGAGAGAAATTCGTCTGATCGAGCCGTCAATTTCCACGAATACGCTGTTGGTCCTGAGCATTGTCTGGACCTGTGCAGCTGTTGCTAGATTTTTGTTTGGCATAACTGTACGATTTTAATAGTTAAACGGTTTATTCTGTACGATTGTACGATTACGAAATAGAGTCGAATGTGCATTCCACGATAACAACCACATCATGGCAAGTGCCGTCAGCCTTGTCAGTATGAGCTGTAGAGACTTCAATGCTGCTGGATGTCGATGTTCCAAGCACGGTCCAAGAGTCTCCATCCATGATCGTGAACTTCCAGTTCGGATTGGTCGGATTCAATGTCGCTTTTGTAGTGGCATTGATGAGTCGAGCAGCAACAGTCACAGGCATATTGTCATTGACGGTCTTGTTGGCCGATGAGATGTAAGGACTCAGGATGATCTCATCGAATGTATCAATGATTGAGACCGCTGCTCGATATATATAGTTTGTGTCTGTCTGATTTCGGTAGAATTCAGCCACAAACAGCTGAGCTCCGTTAACATCGTCACGGTTGACAGTGATGCTCTTCTGGCCAGCTTTCTCAGTCCACTCCTTTGTGTCCTTATACCACTTCACGAAGTAGTTGCTTTCTGCAGAAGCAGCCAACCACAATTCAGTTGCTAGAGTTGCAGTAGAATTCGCATCGTCAAGCTGTGTAGTAGAAGCCTTGATGAAGCCATAGTATGAGCTGGCACCACCCACTACAATCTGCACATCGATGCTCTTGGCCATGGAGTATTCCACTCCGGAGACAGTGGCCACGCATGAATACTGAAGAGAGTCTGATGCTATATTGGTAGTGCTGGCAAGATCCTTAAAGAGCTTCAAGGCTCCAGTGATTGGATCAAGTCCGAATGTGCCGGATGAATCCAGAACATAAGATCCGGATGTAGCTCCGTTGAAGTTGATGTCAACACCATTGTGAGACCACTTGTGTGAGCTCAGACTGACATTGTTATTTCGAGTGCTGCTGGCCTTGGGAGTGATGACAGGTCGATTGGCTTCGACAGTCCAGCTTGGCACCACTGCACCAGTCTGCTTATCGACAGCCTGATACAGAGGCTTGCCGTTCAGCTCAAGTGTGAGGAAGATAGAGTCACTGGAAAAGCCCTGTGCGCGTGACCCCCGAAGCCCAGTGCCGTTGACCCTCGCGGTCCAAAATTCGCTGACCCTTTAAGTGCCATATAAAATTGACCCCTACCTATGTGATATAGGCAGGGGATTTTTTGTAGTTTTAGT
>JAFZFH010000029.1 GCA_017555965.1 Bacteroidales bacterium | reverse complement strand
GACAGCCAAGAGCGAAAGATTTATTTTGAACCCGACACGAACACGTGGTTCTCCGTAAAGGAGGTTTACGACACGCAATGAACATTAGGGCTATCTTACACAGCGATGCTAATTGCTTCTATGCTTCAGTCGAAACCGTCCTTGAACCATCTCTTCGAGGGAAGGCAGTAGCCGTCTGCGGTTCAACAGAAGAAAGACACGGCATCGTGCTTGCAAAGTCTGAACTTGCAAAGCGAGCCGGAGTCAAGACCGGAATGGCAAATTGGCAAGCAAAGCAATGTTGCCCTAATCTCATTATAGTACCACCCCAATATGACTACTATCTGAAATTCTCCAAATACCTACACGGCATATACAAAAGGTATACAGATCAGGTCGAGCCATTTGGGATGGACGAATGTTGGCTTGATGTAACGGACTCTCCGAAGGAAGCAACGATCATTGCAGAAGAAATACGGCAAGCAGCTAAGGACGAGCTCGGGCTCACCGTGAGCATAGGCGTATCCTTTAACAAGATATTCGCTAAGCTCGGGAGTGATATGAAGAAGCCCGATGCAATTACACAAATAACGGTCGAGGACTTCAAAGAGAAGGTATGGTCGTTGCCTTGTTCGGATCTCCTTTATTGCGGTAGAGCTACAACAGCGAAGCTCTCGCATATTGGAGTAAGAACGATTGGTGACCTTGCAAAGCTTCCGCCCGACCTTCTTCAGCGAAAGTTCGGCAAGAACGGCGTTCAGCTTTGGAGATACGCAAACGGTCTCGACACCTCTCGAGTGGCTCATCAGGACTACACAGCCCCGGCAAAGTCCGTAGGTCACGGCATAACCTGCAAGGCAGACGTTGAGAACGAAGACGAAGCTCACAAAGTGATTGTATCGTTATCTCAGGACATAGGCTACAAACTACGGCTTATGAACCAACGCGCAAAAGGAGTGGCTCTCTACGTGAGAGATAATCAGCTCCTTGGCTATGGATGGCAAGCGGTGCTTCCTGTCGCCACTCAAGACGAAGCAACCATCGCTAACATGGCGTACCGTCTATTACAAGATAAATACCCGTGGAGATACCACATCCGTCAGCTGACGGTCTCTGCGATCAATCTTGAATGCACGGATGTCCCAACGCAGACTTCTATGTTTTACGACTACGAAGGACACGAAAGAAAATCTCGATTAAACCATACGATAGACGAAATCCGAAACAAATTCGGCAAGTCGTCAATCTTTCCGGCACTCATACTCGACGAGAGCAGAATGCCACGCCATGCCGACCGTGATATCATCATGCCCGGCTACATGTATCAATAAGGAGGAATTTACATGGAACAGATTAAAGAAAAATGCCCATTATGTGATGCTCCAATCCCTATTGCAGATCTTACTGCAAATGACGGTTGGTTCACCTGTCAGAATTGCAAGACAGAAATACAGTTATTAAAATACAGAAAGCCTACGGTTCGCATTCCCGTTTACACTCTCGAACAAGCCGCCAAGATATTGGCGCACAGCTAATCTATTGATGATCCGCCCCGTTCACCATAGATTAGTAATCGACACAGACTCGACGAACAAGGAAAAAGGAGTTCCCAACCTTTTCTCTGTCCGCAACAAAAACAAGTCCGATGCCAAGGGAAAAAGGAGGGTGAATTAGAATGCAAACTAAAAATATGATAGCCGTCGAAGTTATCTGTCATCATTGCCATACCAAAACGACCGGATGGAAGGATGCAGACGGCGTAACAAAAATGCAATGCAAAAAATGCGGTACAGTTACCGTATCCAAACCTATGAGCCGAAGACACGTACAGATTGACGTGTACATGCCGAAAAAGGCAATGCTCGCAGTAAACAATTAAATAGTCACGGTAAACAAGCCACTTGGTCGATCTGAAACAGGGATAGTGTAAAGCCAAGAAAGGACTTGCTTATTAAGACGGAAGGTTAATCCATCACAAGAATGAGAGGCCACCGTACAGATGAATCCATTACGGATTTTTCTGTTCGGTGGCCTCTTTTTTTATTTTTTCAAAATTCAAGGAGAACAGAAAATGAAAGATTACAAGTTAACAAAAATCGTTGAGTACGGCTTCACCACTTACTTTGCAACCTTCGAGGATGCAGAAGGACATGAGCAGACAGTCGAGGTAGACAGACACACCTACCTCATCATCAAGCAGTCGCAGACACACGAAGAATCCTACGAGAAAAAACAGCGCAGGCACGGCGTGTGCTCTTTCGATGAAACTATCGGGACCTATGAGCTTTCCTACATGGATAACTACACAACAGAGTTCTACGAGGAATTCGAGCGAGCATTGGCGAGCATGTCCGAGGTGCAAAGAAGGCGCTTTGAGATGAAGGTCTTCAAGGAGATGACCATCGAACAGATCGCCGAAGCGGAAGGAACCAATATCAACGCAGTATGGAAAAGCCTGCAGCTCGCAAAAGAAAAATTGGAATTTCTCAAAAATTTTTTCTGACAGGGTGTAAAAACGGTGTCTGAATGTCCTATTAGGTGAGGAACCCAAGAAAGTTCCTCGCCGATCCTTGACAAAAGAATATTGGGATGCCGAGGGAACTCCCGGTCTTGTCCGAAAGGACGAGCTGCCGAACATAGCCGCCATGATACATGTTGATGAAGAACGTGCGAGCGATACTCTATGTGACGGATTGCACAGAACACAGCATTGTGCAAGCGGCCATGACAAAGACTGCGGTGAATAATGATACTCCTACACACGTTGTAGCTCGTAATTGTGCAGACGAGATGTGGGGCTTCAGGCTGGAAATTATGTCTGTTGCTCCACATGTGGCCTCTGTTTTCGTGAAAGAAGTCACGAGAAGATATGCTGCAGAGCACTCCGCATCTCCCCGAATAATTGCCCTTTATTCTTTTGCAATTATTCAGCCGGGGGCTGAAATAAATTCGGCAAGCTAACAATCACACAATGATTGTCGGCTGAACTACTGTGCAGGAGCTTCGGCTCCTGCATACCATTCAGCTGATAATCCCTAAAGCATTATCAAGCAGAAAAAGAAAACAATAAAAAGGAGAAATAAACATGTTCGAAATCAACTTTAACGGTCAGGAAATCCTCGATTATTACAAGAATGAAAGGAAGGCTTACAAAGACGGCGAATACGACTTCACCTTCGAGAACCGCTTCCTCATTTATCACAGCGTACTGTGCCACGAGCTTCACTACCTTGCCCTTGACACGACAACAGGTCTGTCCTCCGAGGTAACAAGAAGAAAGCTCTCAAACCCCATCAAGAGAAGCGAGTATAAGGGGCTTACACCTTTAATTCTTTCTGCTATCCGCTACACCGGAGTCAGCAGAGCCTACAATCCCATCGCAGACGATCCGCTTCAGGTGATCGACTCCATTTTCAGAGTGATCCTTGCAGAACACGGATATGCCATCCGAGAGGAACAGATCAGGCTCTCAAAGAACATCTACAAAGGACTGTGCGGAAAGCTCGTCAGCATCTGCGAAGCAGAGGTCGGCACTGGAAAGACACTTGCATATCTCGTAGCAGCTCTTGTGGCAAAGAACGCAAACGCAAACTTCGACTTCTGCAAGCCCATCACCATCACAACTTCGAGCATCGAGCTTCAGCGAGCACTTGTAGAAAAGGAAATTCCGTCTCTCTCGGCAATGCTCATGAAATATAACCTCATCAAGAAGCCACTCAGCGTGGTTATTCGCAAAGGTAAGGAGCACTACTTCTGCAAGAAACGCTATGAAGACCTTGTGGCGAACCTCAAGCAGCATCCCGAGAAGCATCAGCAAATCCTCGAAATGTTTGCAGTCGAAGATTTTGCGAACCGAGCCTTTGACCTTGACAGCTATAACATCGGCGGCAGACTCAAAGGAAAGATCTGCGTGAAGGGCTCTTGCCAAAAGTGCAAGTACATACAGGAATGTAGGTACCACAATTACCTTGCAAGCACCTGTGCCAAGGAAGACCTCGACTTTCAGGTGGTCAACCACAATATGTATCTTGCTTCTATCAAGGTCAAGGATTTGACCGGCGGCAAGGTGATCCGACACAGCGATATTGTCATCATTGACGAAGCCCACAAGTTCAAGGACAGCGCCGAGGATATGTTTGGCACCGAGCTTACACTCCACCATTTTGAAAGATATCTGAACGTGGTGAAAACACTTCGCTCCAAAGGATTCTCGCCCGAGCAGTATAAGAACCTTATGGATAACGTAAGGTTGACCGCTGAAGGCTTGTTCTCTCGCCTTAACGGATACCTCAACACAAACGACCTCGACGAAGATCGTGGAACCCTTATCGAGCTTTCGAGGGATGATGTCGGCGCACTTTCTGCGTTGGCACTTTTAATCAGAACTATCGAAGGCAACAGAGTCAGAACAGACGGCGAATACAAGAACGTAGGAAAGGATCTTCTTTCTGCACTCGAAGTCTTCCACAGACAAAATAATATCAACGTGTGGGTAGACATCGACGAGAACGGCGTGCTCACTCTCTGCTGTGCTCCGAAGAACGTAGGACAGATACTCCATGATAAAGTGTGGAACTGTGGAAGCAGCTTCGTGCTGACCTCCGGCACCATGAGCGATGGAACCGACTTTTCGTTCTTCATGAAGGAAAACGGTATTGACCGTATCCGAAAGGAGCTCGTGTTCACCTCGACCACTCCTTCACCCTTCGATTATAAGCGCAATACAAGGCTCTATATCCCCGATGACATGCTCCACCCCGACAACGATAGCAAGAAGTACGTAAAACGCCTTTCGGAGAGAATTTGCGACATTGTCGATGCCACTAACGGCCACACAGCTATCCTCTTCACCTCCTATAAGGTGCTCAGCAGCGTATATGAGCTGACACGTGAAAGACTCGCAAAATATGACGTTATCTGCATGACAAGAAGCAATAAGACAGCAATCAGCGAGTTCAAGAGAAGCAAGAACGGCGTTCTGTTTGCCTCGGGCTCTATGTGGGAAGGCGTGGACTGCATTGGAGATAGCCTCTCCTCTGTAATCATTGTCCGTGCTCCGTTCCCGATGAGATCGGCAACGCTCGAGCAGAAAAAGAATGATATCGACCACGTGCCGACCTTCATTCAGACCTTTGCCGTACCCGAGATGCTCATTAAGCTCCGTCAGGGCGTGGGCAGACTCATCCGTAGCGAGAACGATACAGGACTTGTGTCCATCCTCGACTGCCGAGTGGCAGAAGACGGAAAGTATCAGGACAAGGTAATGACCGTTCTTGCAAAATACCCCAAGGTCGAAACACTCGATGAAGTAAAGGGATTCTTCAAGGCTGTAAAGCCCAAGGAATACTTCAAGAATTAATGCGGAAAGGAGAAAAGGATGAACTACCAAATTACAACCTTCACAGGTGAGAAAAGGCTCATCAAGCCAAGGCTCGAGCTCTACTCACAGAAAGCCTTTATGAACGAAGATATGCCCGGCATTGCCATCATGATCGATGACGTTACCGCAGGTGAACACGAAGCGGAGCCCTATTGCGACCTAACCACTTCCTTCGGAGAGTGGATTGGAATGAAAAACTGTGCCTATATCGACACCAATAACTGCGACTTTGCTGATCAGCTCTTGCAGGCAGGTATTGCGAAGGACACAGGCTTCTATAAAGCGAGTGGCTTTTGCACCTATCCTCTGTGGGTATTCGATGAGCAGTTCCTCAGGAGCTGTGGCGAAGAAAACTACGAGAAATACAGTTCTCGCTTCGATGAGTATATGAAAGATACTCTCGATGACCACGAGTACGATGACGAATCGGAAGACGAAGGCGAAGATGAGTCAATCGGTATGAATATGTAAACAAAACATATCAAAACAAGGCAGATCAGCACGGTCTGCCTTTCTTTCTTGAAACAAAAACAATTACAAAGGAGATACCAAAATGAAACTTTTTACTACCGAAGCAGTAACCAAATTCCACCCCGACAAGTACGCCGATCAGATTAGCGATGCTATTGTCACCGCATGTATGCGCGAGGATCGCAACTCAAGATGCGGCGTAGAAGCACTTGTCAAGGGAACGACCGTCGTCCTCGCAGGCGAGGTCAAGACAAACGCCAAGATCGACTATGAAGCGATTGTAAGGCGTGTAGCAGACAAACTCAGATATAAGGTGGATGACATCATCAACCTCATCACCGAGCAGTCTGCGGAAATCAGCAAGGCTGTAGACGGCACCGAAGATGTGATCGGCGCCGGCGATCAAGGCATCGTCTTTGGATATGCCTCTAATGAAACCAAGAGTTACCTTCCTCTGTCAGTAGATATCGCCAACAGAATCGTGGCGACCATTGAGAAGGATGTGGACACCAATCCCGACTCCATCCTCGTGGGAGATGCCAAGACACAGGTCACCATTGACCTCGAGAACGGCTGTGTGATGGACGTTGTAGTCAGCGCCTGCCACAAGCCCGATATCGATATCGCAGAGGTCAGAAAGTATATCCGCAAGCTCCTCCACGGCATTGCCTACCCAAACAAGTGGATCATCAATCCGGCAGGCGAATGGACAAAAGGCGGCCCGGAAGCCGACTGTGGACTCACAGGTCGTAAGATTGTTTGCGATCAGACAGGTGGTGCTTATTCCGTAGGCGGTGGAGCACTCAGCGGCAAGGACGTGTCCAAGGTGGATAGAACCGGAACCTACATGGCAAGAAAGATCGCCTGCGACCTCGTTGACAAGTTCCGTCTTCGCTTCTGTTCTGTACAACTCGGCTTTGTTATCGGACAGCCCGAACCCATTTCGGTAAGTGCCAAAGGAAGCGATGGTAGAAACTATGGAGTCTACGTGCAGAGAGAGTATGATCTCTCGGTCAAGGGCATGGTTGAAGCTCTCGACCTCTACAACAAGGATTTCGAAAAATACTCAGAAGGCTGTCACTTCTTCGATAAGGACACCTTCGAGAGAAGATAAGGAGGTGTAGCTATGGACTACAGAATGATGCTCGAACTCTTTAACGAAGAAGATGATGACATCTCCATAGCCCTATCCCTGCCTGCATCAGATTACCAAATCCAAGATGCACTCGATCAGATTCGGGCATATGAAAATGATGGCAAGTGCCATATTTCCATCGTCGCTTGTTCTGTGCTCCCCGAGCTCGTGAGAGCACGAATCGATTCGCAGAACGTGTTTGAGGTGAACTACCTTGCACACAGGCTCAAGAATATCAGTGAGAACCCCGATGAATATGCCATCCTCAAAGCTGTTAAACACAAGGTAATCCCCGAGGATACTGAGGGTGAGATCATCGGCATGAGAGATGTCATTAACTTGACATACGGACTTGAAGACGTGTCCGTCGTATCCAATATCCGTTCTGATGCAGATTTAGGTCAATTCGTGATTGAAAACGAAATGGAAGATTACATTTCGGAGCTTCCCGAGAGCGTGCTCGACAAGCTCGACCGTGAGGTCATAGGTGCTACCTTCAGGAAGAAGGACGGCGGCGTGATCTCTGACGGTATGTATGTTATGGCGAGCGAGTTTGAACTCCCCGACGTTTATGACGATACACAGAAACCTTGGGAGATTGCAAGCTCGGATTTTGTATTCAAGCTTGTAACAACAAATGCGCCATGGGAAACGACCGATGATCTCGAAGGAAGAATCTTTGAAATCAATATCCCTATGAGCGATGAAGATATTGCAAAATTGACCAAGGCAATGGGGCTCTCGGATATCACGAAAGCTGAATACATTACCATGGAATCTACAATCCCGTGGATAAATGACTTTAACTTCTCGAATATGAAGGACTTCCACAAGCTCAACGATGTGGCAAGACTATACGCAGAGATGGCGCCTTGCGACAAGGCGAAGTTCAAAGCCGCCGTGTTGATAGAAGGTGAATACAACAGCGTAGCCGGTGCAGGCAGACTGCTCGACATTGCCACGCACATCGATGACTACGAGTTCGACAATACAGTCAGAACAGACAGAGCTTACATGCTCAAATACCTTTCCAAGCACATGGACTCAAGGATGGATCTTGAAATGTTTGACGATATGGATGCATATCGCCCGGCAAGAAACATCATGGGCGAACTTGGATGCCACATCTCGTCCTACGGTCTTATTTCCAAGCAAGGCGGTACCTTGTACGATATTATTCCAAGGCACGATGCAGCCATGGAAGATAGCGAG
>JAFZFH010000146.1 GCA_017555965.1 Bacteroidales bacterium | reverse complement strand
TCTGACAAGGCTCCTCTAGATATTTGGAGGAAGGCCCTCGAGAACGTAACTCCTCAGGTTGAGGTTAAGTCACGTCGTATCGGTGGAGCTAACTTCCAGGTGCCAATGGAGGTGCGTCCTGAAAGAAAGATCTCGCTCTCTATGAAGAACATGATCAACTTCGCTCGTAAGCGTTCAGGTCACACTATGGCAGAAAAGCTCTGTGCTGAGATCATCGCAGCATATAACTGCGAGGGTGCAGCATTCAAGAGAAAGGAAGATATGCACAGAATGGCAGAGGCCAACAAGGCATTTGCACACTTCAGATTCTAATCCGGAAAACAGTAAAGTACAATGGCTAGAGATCTTAAATTCACCAGAAACATCGGTATCATGGCTCACATTGATGCCGGTAAGACCACTACCTCAGAGCGTATCCTGTACTATACAGGTAAGACTCACAAGCTTGGTGAGGTTCACGAGGGTGGTGCTACAATGGACTGGATGGTTCAGGAGCAGGAGCGTGGTATCACCATTACTTCTGCAGCTACTACTGCATTCTGGAATTACAATGGTGATCAGTATCAGATCAACCTTATCGACACTCCGGGCCACGTTGACTTCACTGTTGAGGTGGAGCGTTCACTCCGTGTGCTCGACGGTACAGTCGCTACCTTCTGTGCGGTAGGACGTGTACAGCCTCAGTCTGAGACCGTATGGCGTCAGGCTGACAAATATGGCGTTCCAAAGATCGCTTATGTTAACAAGATGGACCGTGTAGGTGCTGACTTCTTCGCAGTAATCGACGAGATGAAGGAGAAGCTTGGTGCACGCGCAGTTCCAATCTGTATTCCAATCGGAGCAGAGGACAAGTTCGACGGTATCATCGATCTCGTTGCAATGAAGGCGATGATCTACGACCACAACTCAGATGCACTCGTTAACTATCAGGTTACAGACATCCCTGAGAAGTATGTAGATGAGGCTAACGCGTGGAGAGAGAAGCTCGTAGAGGCTGCTGCAGAATATGATGAGAACCTCATGGAGAAGTTCTTCGAGGATCCTGATTCAATCTCTGAGGAGGAGGTTATTGCAGCTCTTCGTAAGGCTACCATCGACATGGCTATCGTGCCTGCATGCTGCGGTTCTTCATTCAAGAACAAGGGTGTTCAGTTCCTTCTTAACGCTGTTATGCGTTACCTTCCTTCACCACTTGACAAGGGTGCCGTTACAGGTACAAACCCTAACACAGGTGACGAGGAGGTTCGTCAGCCAAATGTTAAGGAGCCATTTGCAGCCCTCGTGTTCAAGATTGCAACTGACCCGTTCGTAGGACGTCTCGCATTCATGAGAGCATACTCAGGTAAGCTCGATGCAGGTTCTTACGTTCTTAATACTCGTACTGGCAAGAAGGAGCGTGTATCACGTCTCTTCCAGATGCACTCAAACAAGCAGAACCCTATCGAGTTCGTTGAGGCTGGTGACATCTGTGCAGCAGTAGGTTTCAAGGATCTCCGTACCGGTGATACAATCTGCTTTGAGCAGTCTCCTATCACTCTCGAGTCTATGGAGTTCCCAGATCCGGTTATCGGTCTTGCTGTTGAGCCTAAGACTCAGAAGGACCTTGATAAGCTCGGAATCGCACTTGCTAAGCTTGCTGAGGAGGACCCAACATTTACTGTAAAGACAGATCATGATACAGGTCAGACTGTCATCAGCGGTATGGGTGAGCTCCACCTTGACATCATCGTTGACCGTCTCCGTCGTGAGTTCGGTGTAGATATCAATCAGGGTGCACCTCAGGTTAACTACAAAGAGGCTATCACTCAGACAGTTCAGCACCGTGAGGTATTCAAGAAGCAGACTGGTGGTCGTGGTAAGTTCGCTGATATCATCGTTGAGATCGGACCTGCAGACGAAGGTGTTACTGGTCTTCAGTTCATCGACGAGGTTAAGGGTGGTAACGTTCCTAAGGAATTCATCCCATCTGTTGAGAAGGGCTTCAAGTCAGCAATGGCAAACGGTGTACTCGCAGGTTACGAGGTTCCATCACTCAAGGTTACTCTTAAGGATGGTTCATTCCACCCAGTGGACTCAGACCAGCTCTC
>JAFZFH010000145.1 GCA_017555965.1 Bacteroidales bacterium | reverse complement strand
CATAAAAAACAAGGCAGCAGGAAGCAGTTCCTATGAAACTTATTACTAAATAGACTGCACACAATGAAACCTTTAACTACTGATTAACAAACACATACACATTAGAAGCAATGTGTCGTCATAATATTCATGGAAGCTAGCATGAGGAAAAGGATGTATAAACTTGCCGGACATCGAATGAAATAAATTCATACCTTTGTGACGGATTGCTGCAGGCAATCGACAGTAGAAGTGTATTTAGGTTAACAGAAATCAGATTATGGAATGGTTAGACAATCTGCTTTTCAATCCTGACTCCATTGCACACATCGTGCTTCTGTACTCCCTAGTAATATCGATAGGAGTACTTCTTGGAAGAATCATGATCTTCGGGGTATCACTTGGAGTGACGTTCATACTTTTTGTCGGAATCCTTATGGGACATTTCGGGTTCTCCGGCAATCTTCAGATAATAAACTTCGTACAGGACTTCGGCCTTATCCTGTTCGTGTACTGCATCGGACTTCAAGTCGGTCCATCATTCTTCTCAAGCTTCAAGAAGGGAGGAGTCTCGATGAACCTCATGGCTGCAGGAGCGATACTGCTCAACATCGCAGTGATGGCCGTTCTATGGCTTTTACTGTTTGAAAAGGAGGATCTTCCTATGATGGTGGGTGTCCTGTGCGGAGCCGTCACGAATACTCCCGGACTCGGTGCAGCGAATGAGGCATTGGGACAGTTGGGTTATTCGGGACCTCAGATAGCAAACGGATATGCATGTGCATACCCTCTTGCAGTGGTAGGCATAATCGGAGCCACCATTCTTATTAAATATCTGTGCAGGGTCAATCTCGCTGCAGAAAAAGATGCTCTGGCCAGAGAAGAGACGGCTGACAGGCATGAAAAACCTCACAGGATGTATGTAGAAGTAAAGAATCCCGCACTGGAAGACATCACGCTCAAGAGTCTACGCGAAATGGCCAACCGAGACTTCGTCTGTTCAAGGATACTTCACGACGGTAACGAAAGTCTTCCTAACAGGGACACGGTGCTGCATCAGGGAGACCACCTTCTTATCGTATGTGCCAGCGATGAGGCTGATGCCATCATAACCTTCATCGGCCGTCAGGTTGAAGCGGACAAGGAATTCGACCCCGGTCACTCCCCACTCGTATCAAAGAGAATACTGGTCACAGAAGAAGATGTAAATGGAAAGACTCTTTCACAGCTGAGCCTTAGCGGTAAATTCGGCGTCAATGCGACAAGAATTTACCGCGCTGGAGTGGAACTTCTCGCCAGACCTGACCAGAGACTCCAGGTCGGTGACAGGATAAGGGTTGTCGGACCTTCAGATGCAGTAGACCGCCTCGCCGCAAGACTTGGCAACTCCCACAATCAACTTGACCACCCGAACATACTCACAATCTTCGTCGGCATCTTCATCGGAATCCTTTTCGGAAGTCTTCCAATCGCGATTCCGGGTATGCCTACACCTGTCAAACTGGGACTTGCAGGCGGCCCTCTGATCATATCTATCCTGATATCACGTTTCGGCTACAGGATGAAGCTCGTGACCTACACTACAGTCAGCGCGAACCTTATGCTTCGTGAGATAGGTCTTGCACTCTTCCTGGCGAGCGTGGGCATAAAGGCTGGAGGCAACTTCATCAGCACCGTAGTCGAAGGCGACGGACTTCTCTACGTCCTCTGCGGCTTCCTGATCACGGTCATTCCTATCCTGTGCATAGGCCCTGTTGCCAGATACAGGTACAAGATGAACTACTTCACGCTTATGGGTATGATCGCCGGAACATATACGGATCCGCCCGCATTGGCCTATGCCAACCAGACTGCAGGGAACGATGCACCGGCGCTCGGCTATACAACTGTCTATCCTCTCGCGATGTTCCTCAGGATCATTACTGCACAGGTGCTTATCCTGATTCTTGGATAGTATGGAAGGGTCCTTTATTGAAATTTATCATAAACAGATAACAGGACAGAAAATAATTATTACATTTGTGATGCTGTTAGGGGTGCTGGGCACATAAGGTCCGGCTGAGATTATACCCTATGAACCTGATATGTATAATGACAGCGCAGGGAAACGGTACTATTTCAGCATAATAATATGTATTCATCGCCGTATTCCGCTTTGAGGAATGCGGCATATTTTTTTTGATAACGGCTATGGGATACAGAAGTTTTGATTCATACGCTCAGGAGTATGATGCATGGTTCATTGAAAATTCGAACGTACTTGAAAGCGAAGTCAGACTCGTGGCTTCATGCCTTGATGATGCCGGAGATGTCCTATCCATAGGATGCGGCAGCGGCCTGTTCGAGAAGATTCTTGCAGATGACTACGGGATAATCATCAGTAAAGGCATAGAACCGTCTGCTGCAATGGCCGAGATTGCAGCAAGTCGAGGGATGGAAGTCATGATTGCAACTGGCGAAGAGGCGGATTATGGAATCGAGGAGTTTGACACAGTCCTGTTTAACGGATGTCCGTGCTATATGCAGGACCTTGGGCTGGCGCTGCGGAAAGCATATGCATCACTCCGTAAAGGGGGCAAGGTGGTTGTAATCGATGTGCCTAAGGAAAGTCCATACGGTCTTATTTACAATCTTGCTCTTTCCGTCGGCACCTGGGATCATCCTCTGCTGGAAGGTTGCGTTCCTCTGATGCCTTACCCGATAGAACTGGTCAGACAGGCCAACTGGAGGACTACAGCAGATAAGGCCGAACTGATAAGACAGGTTGGCTTTGAAAACCTGACGTTCTCACAGACCCTGACAGCGTCACCATGCTATTCACACCTTATGGTAGAAGAACCTTGCGAGGGTTATGACAGGGGCTCGTATGTAGCGATAACAGCATATAAACACTAAAAGCATATAAGATGATCAACAAGGACAGACTCAAGGAGAATTTCCGTGCAGTCAGGGAAAAATCTCCACTGGTGCATAACATCACCAACTACGTAGCAATGAATTTCAGTGCCAACGCCCTGCTGGCCGCTGGTGCTTCACCGGTGATGGCACATGCTGCATATGAGGTGGCAGACATGGCCATGATAGCCGGCGCACTGGTAATCAACATCGGAACACTGGACGCAGAATGGGTGGCTTCAATGCTGAAGGCCGGCAAGGCAAAGCATGAAGCAGGCGGAGTTGTCATTCTCGATCCGGTAGGTGTGGGAGCCACCGCATATCGTACAGAAACAGCATGGAGAATAATAGAGGAATGCCATCCTGACATAATCAGAGGAAATGCATCAGAGATCATGGCACTCATTAACGCAGACATCAAGAGCAAGGGAGTCGACAGCAGCTGCAGTTCGGATGACGCGGTAGAGTCGGCCAAGAAGCTTGCAGTCCGCACCGGTTCGATAGTTGTCATCAGTGGTGAGACCGACTACGTCACTGACGGAAGCAGAGTGGAAACGATTGCGAACGGATCACGGATGATGCCGCGCGTGACAGCAATGGGATGCACAGCATCTTCGATGGTGGGAGCATTTGCCGCTGTCAACCCTAATCTGTTCGAGGCATCTCTCAACGCTATGGCCCTTATGGGTGTCGCAGGAGAGATTGCAGCACTCAATTCCGCTGGCCCGGGCTCGCTGCTCACCAACTTCGTAGATACATTGTATAATATTACCGAAGAGGAACTTGCACAGACAGTAAGACAATGAGAAAAGACATCGATCTCTCCCTTTATCTGGTAACGGACAGGGACCTGTCATTGGGAAGGTCTCTGGAGGAAGTAGTCTCCGAGGCGGTTGCCGGTGGGGTGACTATCGTACAGCTCCGTGAGAAGGAAGCTTCGACCGGTGAATTCATCGCATTGGCCAGAAGGCTTTTGACTCTACTCAGACCGCTCGGTATTCCTCTTGTGATCAATGACAGAGTCGACGTGGCCTTAGCTGTGGATGCCGACGGTGTGCATATCGGCCAGAGCGACATGGGTTATGAAGATGCAAGGAGGCTGATGGGACCTGATAAGATCATAGGTCTGTCCGTAGAGAGTTTTGAAGACATTCAGGCTGCGAACACTCTCGACGTAGACTATGTCGGCATATCACCTGTATACGGAACCCCAACAAAGACCGATACGGCTGAGCCATTCGGCCTGGAAGGTCTGCGAAAGGCCGTGGCCATGTCTGTTCACCCTGCTGTAGCCATCGGAGGAATGAATGCCTCGACCATCGGCGAGGTGATTGATGCCGGAGCAGACGGTGTAGCAGTGGTTTCCGCGATATGTTCTGCCGAAAAAATCGCTAAGGCTGCATCGACGCTGAAAGACATCGTGAACGAGCATTCAAGAAGCCTCTGGAGTAAACAAGCATGGAGGAAATCTCTGAAGATTTACAATGCTATACTTGAGCTGCCCTTTTTGAAAGAGCTCTCTGAAGGCACACTCAGACACGAGGTCTTCGGACGTTATATCGCTCAGGATGAGATCTACCTCAAGAATTACTATTCACAGATGTTCATGCTTGCGGATCTCATGACCGACCCGAAGCACAAAGAGCTGTTCCTTTCATTTGCACAAAGTGGAATGGAGGGCGAAAAGGCCATGCACGACATGCTTATCAAGAGGTTTGGAATTGATACGGAGGTCACTGAGTCGAAAGTGACCTCGGATTATAACGCTCATATCTGTAATGGCATAGCCAGCGGCAATCCGTGCATCGCTCTTGCTGCCGTACTCCCATGCATGTGGATATACAATCAGGTAGGTCTTCATATACTCAACCATGCCAGACTGGAAGGCAATCCCTACAAGGAGTGGATTCTGGAATATGGAAAGGAGGAATTCTCCGAAGGAGTCAATAAGGTGCTCGCAATGATCGACGATTGGGCTCTCAAGGCTGATGAAGAGACTATAAGACAGATGAACAGGTATTTTCTCAAGGCTGCATTGTTTGAATATGCCTTCTGGGACTATGGCTACCATGCAGAGGGCAAGTCATATGACTATACAGAATCCATGGAGGAATGGCTATGAGCAGACGCGGAGAATTCGGATTCATAGATTTCATCAGATCCAATTTCCCGGATCCGGAGGGAACGACCGGAATAGGTGACGACTGCGCCGTCATGCCTTCCGGTGAGGGAGAGCTGCTGTTCTCTACGGATCTTCTTATGGAAGGTGTACATTTCCTCAGAAATGAGTCATCTCCGGAGGATGTAGGCTGGAAAGCGGCTGCAGTCAATCTGAGCGACATCGCAGCCATGGGAGGAACGCCTGTAGCGACGTTCCTGTCAATAGCGCTTCCCAAAGATGCACTGGGTGAGTGGGCTGACAGGTTCATTGAAGGCTATACAGAGATCAGCCGGCAGTTTGATGTGCCTCTATTAGGAGGAGACACGACTTCCTCACTGAGGGATATCGCCGTAAATGTGGGTGTATTGGGAAGATGTCCCTCTGGAGGAAGGCTGATGAGAAACGGGGCAAAGGTCGGAGAAACCATATATGTGACAGGGCCATTAGGTGACTCGGCAGGCGGCCTGAAGGCAATCCTGATGGGAATAGAGAGGACAGATGATGTCACCAGGCTTATCTGTCGTCACAAGCGTCCGATCCCACGGATTGAGGCCGGAAGGATCCTTATGGAGTCCGGCAAGGCAGGGGCGATGATGGATATCTCGGACGGAATAGGATCTGATCTCAGACATATCATGAAGGCCTCGGGAGTCGGAGCGGTCATAGATCTGGAGAGACTCCCCCTTTCTCCCGAACTGGTTTCTGTATGTAAGGAACAGGGATGGGACATATATGAGATGGCAACCTCCGGAGGTGAAGATTTCGAATTGATGTTCACCGCACCTGCAGGGTTGGAAAATGAACTTGACATTGCGGTGTATCCCATCGGAAAGATCGTCCCGGGCAATGAGTTGAGTTGGAGATTCAGCAATGAGCCTATGGACAGGGACTTTGACGGATATAAACATTTTTAATGAGATGCCCTGTAGTAACAGGACAATATGTAGAAACTATGAAAAAGATATACAATACGGTGTTGACCATTGCCGGAAGTGACTCCGGCGGTGGCGCAGGCATACAGGCTGACATCAAGGCAATCAGCGCAATGGGATGTTATGCAGCTTCTGCAATCACAGCAATAACAGTACAGAACACGTTGGGAGTTCAGGCTGTCCATCCGGTACCTCTGGACATACTGAGAGGTCAGATAGATGCCGTTCTTTCGGATATCGGCGCGGATGCCGTGAAGATCGGCATGCTGCATTCTTCCGAGGTTGTCATCCTTGTCGCAGAAATGATTGAGAAATACGGCATCACGAATGTCGTTCTGGATCCAGTGATGGTCTCCACTTCCGGTCACAGGCTGATAGAGGAAGATGCGGTGGAAGTCATAAAGAGCAGACTGCTGCCACTTGCACGCGTCATTACGCCTAATGTTCCCGAGGCAGAGATTCTTGCCGGCTGCAAGATAGCAGGAGAAGACGAGTTCGAAGCCATCGCCCGCAGGCTGTCAGACAATGGCAATGTGTCAGTATTGATGAAGGCAGGCCATCTGAGCGGCGATTACCTTGTGGACTATTTCTACAATGCAGAAGACGACACAATCACCAGACTGCAGTCAAAGCGGGTGCAGACAAAGAACACGCATGGTACAGGATGTACCTTGTCGTCGGCATTCGCAGCCGCCCTGGCTAAGGGTGAGGGTCTGACTATGGCCGCAACCTCAGCGAAGAGCTATATAGAACAGGCAATAATTTCCGGAGCTGCCTATGAAATCGGCGGAGGACACGGTCCGGTCAATCATTTCTGGAACATGCAAATGCCTGTGCAGTCTTGACGAATAGCCCGATATTTGTAGGATTCTTTTGAAATAAGCATCTAACAAAATCAATATACACATACCTAAAGTACTGCTATCATGTATTGGACACTTGAATTGGCCTATCATCTTGAAGATGCACCATGGCCAGCCAACAAAGAAGAGCTCATAGACTATGCTGTCCGCTCAGGAGCGCCATTGGAAGTGGTAGAAAATCTGGAAGAACTTGATGAGGATGAGGTCTATGAATGCATAGAGGATGTATGGCCGGACTATCCGACAAAGGATGACTTTCTGTGGAATGAAGATGAATATTGATTGACATGATATTCCTTCTCCTGGAGTGTTAATCCTATTTGAGTACTCCATATAAACAATATATCTCATCTTCCGGAGCAGGAAGATGAGATATATGTTTTATAAAGGCTATCATCCTACCTTGTCCAGCCGTTCATCCAGCTGCATTCCTTCGCAATATCCTCAAGCGACTGATACTCGAGAATTACATCTGATGTGTTTCCATCTGCCACGAACTTGTCATTGGTATAGATGCCTTCCTTACTGTCAAGCGTTCCTGAGATTGCCACTCCACTGAGTCTGGATACCTTCTCGAGAAGGGCATTTTCAGTTTCAGCACTCTCTACAGCCAGAGGCTTGCCCTTGCCTGTCACTTTGGCTGATGTTATCTCCACCTGGGTTCCTCTACGCAGGCGGATGCCCTGCTTGCCTGCACCATTACCTACAAGAATGAGGTTGCTCAGTACAGGATGCGACACAGGGGTTGCGGCAAAGTTATTCTCGTTGTTGTCTGCCTCGACAAGGCAGTCACAGTCATAACCGAGGACTGATTCAGGCGCCTGGAAAGCGACAAGATTCTCTCCCCTTCCGTTCCAGCCTTCAGTCCAGTCGAAGGAGTCGTCCGAGCAGTTGACCACTACCATATTCTTTACATTGACACAGCCGCCGAAGAACTCGAATCCGTCATCCGAACCATGATATGCCTCGCAGTTCTCTACTGTCGTACCGCTTCCTACACCATAGAAGGTGATGCCGTTAGCCTCATGCTCCTCATCAAAGGCATATCCGGTGTATTCCACACGTACAAATTTCAGGACTCCGCTGTTGTCGTCATCCTTATCTCCACCATAGGTAGCTCCACCAATCTCCGAACTGCCCTTGCCGCCTTCCGCATTGGTGCGTGCAAATCCGCAGATATGGATACCGCCCCATGCACCCGGCTCTTCCTTCTGAGACGTCATGACAATCGGTGAGGATGCTGTTCCTTCCGCATAGATCTTTGCTCCCTGCTCGACAAGAATATAGTCAACCTTGTCATCATACAGGCTTACAACAGTCACTCCTTCTTCAATATTCAGGGTCGCTCCTGCCTTCACGATCAGTTCCCCGTCCAGAGTATAAGTCTTTCCGGACTCAAGTGTCAGGTCGGAAGTGACAGCTCCGTGCAGTGTTGAACTGTCATCCGGATTTACGATCGGGTCATCATCGTTGTCGCATGATGCGATTACACACATTCCGGCTATTAAAGCCAATGAACTGAATTTGAAATAATTCTTTTTCATAAAATGTTGATTTAAAATGGTTTTCTGATATTTTTCTATATTTTGAATGTAACTCCTATCTCAAGGCATTGGCCGTATCTGTATCTCTCTACCTCTACGGTCTGTCCTGTCAGCGGAACCTCCTGCCTGAAGACTATATCATGTCCCAGGAGGTCGGTTGCCTGAATCTTTACTGACCAGTGTCTGTTGAAACTGTAGCTTGCATTGAAGTTGAGAGTATGGACCGCATCCTGCCTGATGTCACCTAACTGTGACACTCCCACCGCTTCTATCCTGCTGCCCTGCATATTGTAGAGCAGAACCAGGTTCAGGGCCTTGTCATCACCCAATTTCGGAGACCATGTGATGTCTGCATTGATCAGGACTGGAGATGCACCCTGCAGTGAACGTTCCTTGTTAGTGTATGCTCCACCTTCAGGAAGCTTCACATTGGTGTACATGTAGCTTGCATTCGCTCCGACATTAAGATCCTTGGCGATCCTCTTGCGGAATTCCACTTCCAGACCTGCAGCAAAACCGTTATCCGCATTTCGGAATGAATGCAGCGTGGCGCCTCCGTTCAGTGCCTGAATCCTCTCGATCGGGCTCTCAAGATATTTGAAGTAGCCTGTAACGCTGAGCATGTCACCGTCGGATCCGAAGAGTTCGTATCTGAGATCCAGATTATAGTTGTATGCGTTATTCAGTTCCTCGTTACCCCTTATCTGTGCAGACCCGTAGGATTCCTGATACAGGAACGGAGCCATTTCTATGAATGATGGTCTTGTGATTGTCCGTGATGCGGAAAAGCGCAGGATATGGGTATCGTTGAAGGTATATTTAATATTCAATGCCGGGAAAAGGTCTCCATGCTCAATCGCACTCTTCCTGCCGAACCAGTCGCCACCGTCTGAAGCGTATCTGACCCACTGCCGGGCATATTCATATCTGAGTCCCAGATTAATGAGAAGATTCTCTGTCGGATAGAGGTCCGCGGTCATATATCCTGCGATGATATCGGTACCTGCACGGTAACTGTCCTTGGGCTGCATCTTGCGTTCTATCACTATATTGCCGCCAGCCACATTACCCTGATTCAGGAATGAGTCTGTATCGAAGACATCCGTTATTTCCGGATCAAGACGATTGAGGTTATAGTAGAAACGGGTTCCCATGTACTCTCTACCCTTGTCCTTGTAGCTTACTCCAGTCTTGACATGATTTCTGTCGCCCCATTTCCACTTCAACCCGAGGTCTGCGTTCCATTCAGCCTCATCAAGACTTCCGAAATATCGCATAGTCTCCTGCCTGTTCAGTTTAAACAGCTTCAGCGTTCCCTCCTCATGGATGTACATGACCTGCCTTCTGTCAGGTTCGTAACTACCTGTCTTTCCGTATGATGCAGCCCAATCTATCTCCACCCTGGAGTCAAGCAGGAAGTGAAGTCCGTTCAGCTGATGATTCTGAAGCGAATACACATGAGTCACGTTATTGCTTCCTATCAGAAGATGTCCTTCCGCATCTTCTCCATTACGAAGCTGATAAGTATCATCAGCATTACGGGCATAGAAGAATGTATAGCCGATTCTGTCAGACTCTCTGAGCGTATATCCGACATGTCCTAAAGCCGATGCCTTCAACGCCTGATCGTAACTGTCGTAGGTGAAGTTGCTCTGGACATTGCCGGTAGCTTCCAAAGTCTTTTGAAATGCCTCTGATACCTTCTGATAGTCATTGCTGAGGTTTGCTGATATGAGGATGCTGAGTGTCTGGCCGCCTACGTTGAAGTTCTTTCCCATGCTTACCGTTCCGCCAAGTGACGGAAGTGCGGTCTTCCGCTTTACGGCAAATGATGAATTGAAGATGTCATTTGACTTTGCATATTCGTCGAAGTCGGAAAGAGGCATATCGAGAACCTTTGATTCAAGTCTGGATATCCTGAAGAGAGACACTCCCCTGTCCATCTGGTATCTGTTTCTGAATATCGTATTGATTGCTCCACCTGTACTCAGGCTTAGCTCAAAAAAGTCTTCCGGAATATTGACCTTTGTGGCTATATCTATATGGGCACCACTGTAGTCAGCATAAGTATCAGCATTGAACACCTTGCTTACAGTTATGTTCTGTACCGTAGATGAAGGGAAGAGGTTCAGCGGCACGAGCTTGTTGTCCGGGTTGGGAGATGCTATAGGCAGCCCGTTCAGTGTCGTGATGCTGTATCGGTCACCGAGACCTCTCACTATCAGCTGACCGGCAGAGGCGACAGATACGCCGGTGATCTTTTTCACACCCTCTTCTACATTGGAAATTCCTTTTACAGCCATCTCCCTGGCTCCTATATTTTCTATGGCTGCTGTCGACATCTGCCTTTCCATCTGCAGAGCAGCCACGCTTTCGAGATTCTTCCTTCCTATGACGGTCACTTCGCTGAGCTGCTGGCCGTCCAGCTCCAATCCGATATTCAGTTCCTGATTCTCTGCCTTGACTTCGACGTCAATCTCTGCCGTGCGATAGAATATATATGAGATGACCAGTCTGTGATTACCTTCTTTAAGGTCCTTCAGTTCAAATCGTCCGTCAATGTCGGTAATCGTTCCTGAAGTGGTACCTTTCAACTGAATTGAAGCTCCGAT
>JAFZFH010000144.1 GCA_017555965.1 Bacteroidales bacterium | reverse complement strand
GAGAATGGAAAATGTCGAACCGCCCAATTCAATCCGATAATACCGATTCTGATAGGTAGAGAGGCGTTTTTTAATAATAGCGGAGTCCCAGTTAATACTGAGACTCCGCTTCTGTACCCGGAGCCGGGATCGAACCGGCACGGATTGCTCCACTGGTGTTTGAGACCAGCGCGTCTACCGATTCCGCCATCCGGGCATTCGGCGCTTCTAACGCAGTCCCTGTTGGGACTGCATTTCTGTATGTGCGTTCCTGATTTTGCTATTGGCGGACAAAATCTACACAATTCAGAACTTATAGAGAGCGCTTGGAAGTAGACCTTCCGGTTAAGGTTGCAAAGGTATCTGATTTTTTGGAAAATCCCAAATATTTACGACAAACTTTCTTATCTTTGTAAGATATAACCGATCTAGAATGGAGCAGATAAACGTATATTCAGGCGACAGAATCATCAGTCGAATCATTGTTGAGGAAGAAATTGCTGCGTTGGAGTCCTGTCTGGAAAGATATTCCCATGTCTTTGCCGTGATGGACAGCAATGTTGCCATGAGCTGCCCAGCAGCGATGCAGATTGCGGAAATCATGAACCGCAGGGGAGTTCCCGGCAAACTTATCGATGCTTCCGAAGAGGATAAGACGATGGATACCGTCATGGATATCTGCGGCTGGCTTCTTGACAGTGGAGCAGACCGCGATGCTCTGATTCTTGCTGTGGGTGGCGGAGTCACTACCGATATGGTGGGTTTTGCTGCTTCCATCTATAAGAGAGGCGTGCGTTTCGCCTATGTCCCTACGACTCTTCTTGCTCAGGTAGATGCTTCGATCGGCGGCAAGACCGGTGTGAACTTCGAGAGATACAAGAACATGCTCGGAGTCATCCGTCAGCCTGAATTCACATATGTGTGCCCTAAGGTTCTTGCGAGCCTTCCGCATAGAGAGTTCTCTGCAGGCGTTGCCGAGATGCTCAAGACATTCATCATCAAGGATGAAGGTAACTATCAGAAGGCGATTGACGTGCTGTCGGAGATGCATCAGGGCTATTCTATCCTTCCGGAAGAGAGTGCTGCGGACTATTGGACAGACTGCGTGGATGCGTATGCTAATGAACTTGCATATCTGATTTCAGAGGCAGTAAGAGTGAAGGCCGGCGTGGTTTCAAGAGACCAGTTCGAGAAGGGTGAGAGGAGGAAGCTCAACCTCGGCCACACCTTTGCACATGCGGTCGAGACTCTTGCTCAGCGTTATGACGACGACATTTCTCATGGTGAGGCGGTTGCGATGGGCCTTGTTTTTGCGGCGAGACTTTCTGACCGTGTCTACAGGGGCGATATGGACACACCGACAGCCATGGAGGGAAGCATTGCCATCGATCTTTGCGACTGCGGTCTTTTCCCTGAGTGTCCATACCCGCTGGAGGAAATGGCGGAAATCATGTCCAAGGACAAGAAGGCGGAGTCGGGTATCGTCCATTTTGTGCTTATCCGTGAGGTCGGTGATGTGATGACTTATGACCTTACTATCGACGAGGTCGTTAAATTATTGAAGTAGAAAATGATTTGTACAACTATACAGAACAGGAATCTGGAGCAGGTCTATGAGGCTCTGGAGCAGTGCGAGATGGCGGAAATCCGTCTTGACAGATGCTATCTGAGCCAGAAGGACATCGATGAACTGTTTACATCGGACAGTCCGCTGGTGGCTACATGCCGTATCAGCGAAGTGGCGGCGACAGTGCCTTCTCTTCAGGACCTTCCGGAGCAGAGCCGTATGATCAAGGCCATGCAGATGGCGGAGAGGAAGCTCGTAAGCGCGATCGAGGCAGGTGCGAGGTATGTGGATGTGGAGATCGAGGCGCAGAAGCAGATGTCGAAGCGCGTGCGCGGCGCGGCTCATGAAAACGGTACGATATTCATAAGGTCGTACCACGATTTTGAGGGTACGGATTCGCTCGAGGCGCTTAAGGCGGTGGTCGAGAAATGTGTATATCACGGTGCGGATATGGTGAAGATCGTGACCATGGCGCATTCGCAGGCGGATGTGGACAAGGTCATGGCTCTGTATGCATGGTGCCGTGAGGAGAAGGTGTCCGGAAATGAGAAGATCGGTGCATTGGCGGACGGCGGTCTCATCGCATTCTGCATGGGCGAGGCCGGTCGCGGTTCCCGTCTTGAGGCATTGAAAAAAGGTGCTCCATATACATATGCGGCCCTTTCAGCAGAAGAATCTGCTGCCCCCGGTCAGTGGGCGACATCGGAAATGCGTGAGGAAATATATAAGGACTTCGGTTTCATCGACAGCGGTTCTCCGCTTACAATGCCTGTGTCCAAGAGCTTCGCTCAGCGTGCCATCATTGCGGCTGCATTGGCCGAGGGTACGTCCCATCTCCATGGATATACTCCATGCGGAGACAATGAGTCCGCTCTGCAGGTGGCAAGAAGCCTGGGTGCCGAGGTCGTGGTGAATGGTACTGAAGTGACTATCACCGGTATAGCCGCATCTGCCGGATGTCTTGACATGCCGGTGCTGAATGTGGGCGAGTCGGGTCTTCTTACCCGTATGATGATCCCTGTGATGGCCCAACTTTGTCCTGACGGGGTTACATATGAGGCAGAAAAGACTCTGATGACCCGTCCGTTGACAGGTTCGAAGGAAATTATGGAGACATTCGGTGCAGAAATGTCCGATATATGCATGCCTCTCACGGTTCGTGGTCCTTTGAAGGCCGGTCGTGCTGAGATTTCAGGTAAGCATGGTTCGCAGATCATCTCAGGTCTGCTGATGGCTCTTCCGTTTGCTGACAAGAATAGCTCGATGATCGTAAGGGAGCCAAAGAGCATCCCATATACATTCATAACTCTCGAGGTTCTCAAGAAGTTCGGTATCAAGATCGGTAACGATATGCTTGGTGGTCCGGATTTCATCGCCTCAGGCGGAGACTGGTCTCTCTGTACTGAGATGGTCTTCAAGGTGAAGGGCGGTCAGACGTATAAGGCTGCTGACATCGACCTTGAAGGTGACTGGAGTGCGGCTGCCAACTTCCTTGTGGCAGGAGCTATCTTCGGAAAGGTGGAGATCAAGGGTCTTGATACGACTTCCCTCCAGGCTGACCTTTCTATAATGGATATTCTGATGGATGCAGGTGCAAGTCTTTCGCAGCTTGACGGAGATACGGGCAACATTACTGCTCAGAGAGCTCCTCTCAAGGCTTTTTCTGTCGATGCTTCTAACTGTCCTGACCTTTTCCCTGTAATCTCAGTCCTTGCAGCCTTCTGTCAGGGTACGAGCCGTCTGGCTGGTGTCGGACGTCTTGCCAACAAGGAAAGCAACAGAGCGAAGGCGATTGTGGAGATGCTGACCCAGATGGGTGTGTCTGTTGTGATTGAGGGGGATGAGATGGTGATCGAGGGTCACAGCCTGGCTCAGCGTCTGCTCGCTTCGTCCGGACATGTCATCCCGAACGCAGTCGGGGAATCTCCTGCTCTTCTGAAGGGCGGTTCATACACTTCCCACCACGACCACCGCATGGTCATGGCCCTGAAGGTCGCAGCCCTCGGTGCAGATGGTCCTGTAGAGATCGACGACGTCGACTGTGTTGCGAAGTCCTTCCCTTTATTCAACGACCTCTTTGCCAGCATTGAATAACGATATAACGATCAGAAAAATGAATATATTTGGTAGGAAATTCAGAGTGAGCATCTTCGGAGAGTCGCATGGCGAACTCATCGGAGTGGTTCTGGACGGCGTGCCAGCAGGTCTTGAACTGTCGGAGCAGGATTTCGAGCAGGATATCCTCAGACGCAAAAGCGGTGCGAAGGGTACGACTCCGCGCATCGAGGATGACAAGCCTGGAATCGTAAGCGGATTATATGAGGGCCATACTACAGGCGCACCTCTTACCATTGTCTTCGAGAATAAGAATACAAGGTCGACAGACTACTCGCTCTTCGAGGTCATGCCTCGTCCGGGACATGCTGATCTCACTGCAGCCCTGAAGTGGGACGACTGCCAGGATCCACGTGGAGGAGGTCACTTCTCAGGTCGCCTGACGCTCCCTGTCGTTGCTGCCGGCGTGGTCGCCAAGAAGATTCTGGCAGACGCGACTATCCTTGATGAAACTCCATTCAGGACCGTCGATGCCCGAATCATCGAACTCGCAGGTATCCCAGGTTCTTCGGAGTCCGCTTTCCCTTCGGCATGGCAGGATGCAATCGACAATGCGATCAAGGAGGGTGACAGCCTTGGTGCTGTGGTGGAATGTACCGTACCTGATATTGATCCGGGTTACGGCGAACCGTTCTGGGATAGCGTCGAGTCGCAGATCGCCCATGCGGTATTTTCCATACCGGGAGTGCGCGGAATAGAATTCGGTGACGGATTTGAGGCTGCGCGCATGAAGGGTTCGGAACATAACGACCCTATCGGTCCGGACGGACGTCCGACGAAGAACGGCGCAGGCGGTGCGAACGGTGGCATTACAAATGGTGCCCCGATATCGTTCAGAGTGGCATTCAAGCCGACTTCAAGTATCCGTAAGGCTCAGCAGACCTTCAATTTCGAGAAGGGTGAGATGGATTCGCTCGAAGTTCCGGGACGCCATGACGTATGCTTTGCGTTAAGGGCTCCGGTGGTGGTTGAGGCGATGACTGCAATAGTCCTGGCCGATCTTGCTCTCGTCAAATAACTAAGGACGCTGGTAAAGGCGAAGGCCGAATCGGGGAGCGACCGTCATCAGATGGTCAAAGATGTCTGACTGCTTCTTCTCGAAGATGGCCCATGCCTTATCCTTCAGAAAGAAATATACCTCAATGGGAAGCCCGTACGGAGTGGCTTCCTTTTGTGTTATTATAAGGTCCAGTGACTGATTCACTTCCTGGTTTGCTCGCAGATATCTTTCGATATACATTCTGAAAAGCTGGACATTAGTAAGGATCGTGTCGCTTTTGTCGTTTGGGAAGGTGCCCATGAGGGTGAATTCCTTATGGATCTCGTCTATCATTTCCTGTGTGCAGACCAGAAGGCTGTTCAGGTCTATATAGATCATCTTGTCGACCCTTCGACCTCCGCTTTCCTGCATTCCTCTCCAGTTCTTGAAAGGTGAGCTGACAAGGGTGTATGGAGGAATCATTGTGATGGTGTTGTCCCAGTTTCTGACCTTTACTGTATTGAGGGTAATCTCCTCGACGTTGCCGTTGGCGCTGCCGTCCGGCATCTGTATCCAGTCTCCTATACGGACCATGTTGTTCTGAGACAACTGCACACCGGCTACAAATCCAAGTATGCTGTCCTTGAAGACAAGCATGAGTACGGCTGCTGAGGCGCCAAGTCCTGTGAGGAGTACGGTAGGGGATTTATCAATGAGTATGGCGACAATTATTATGGCTCCGACAAAATACAGCATGACCTGGAGGCCCTGCACGAGTCCTTGTAGCGGATGCTTCTTGTTCTTGTCTGTGGTGGAATAGAAGTCCAGGAAACAGTAAAGGATGGAGTTGATGACCAGGATGACCACTATGATCATATATATGATGTCTGCTCTGTGAAGATACCTGATCATCTTGTCTCCGCTTTCATAGAAAAGGCGGGGAATCCCGTACATGATCAGTCCTGGAATGAGAAGAAGGATATGATGGCCCAGTTTCCTTTTTATGAGGTAGCCGTTCCACTTGCTCTTCTTCAGTTTTCTGCTCCTTCCCGAGATCCATCTGAACATCATCTGGATCACCCAGTTCACCCCTAAAGCAATCACAATCATTATGGCACTGACAAGTAATCCATATATGACGCTCCCCAAATCAGATGATATGTCCGCCCTGCTTCCCAGAAGCGTCTCAACTCTTTTCGCAATCTCCAGCATAGCCTTTCATTTTGCGTACAAAATACCAACAACTATGCTATATGTAATAATACCGGTCGATAACATTCAGGTGACATGCCACCCCCGGCTAGGGGGTGCCTCCCAAGGGGAGGCTGGGGTCACCGGATGTTATCGACCGGTATTATTGATATTGCTATATATTAGTTGAACTTAACCCAGTCAACCTCTACATCTGCACCTGAAACGAGTCTTACGTTAAGGTTCTGCATACCCTTGATCTTAACAGGCATTGCAACCTCAACCTCTGTCCAGTCTGCGCAAGCAGGAACCTGTACGTTTACTGTCTGACCAGCTGTAAGAGCGAGCTCAGCAGCCTGAGCAGCCTTGACACGTACAACTACTGACTTAGGAGCCTTCTTACCGAAGTTGAGCTCGTTGAAAGTAACGTTGTTACCAGCTTCTGCAAATACAGTCTTCCAACCCTCGAAGTAGTTGTCAGTGTTGATGTACTCGATAGCTGCGCCGTCGATAGTGCTGTAACGGTCGATGTGTACCTTCTGAGTAGCCTTGACAGGACCTACACCACGCTCTGTAGGGAAGATCTCCTGGATAGTACCGTCCTCGTTGAAGTAAAGCTTCTCGATACGAGCTGAACGGCTCTTGTCGAAGTCAGGAGAGTAGTCGTTACGGTGGTAGAAGAAGTACCACTGACCCTGGTAGTTGATGATACTGTGGTGGTTAGTCCAGCAGCCGTTCTCGTGCTCAGCCATGATGATACCCTTGTACTCGTATGGTCCCATAGGATCCTTAGCCATAGCGTAACCGATAACCTCAGTGTCCTCTCTTACGTATGGATAAGTGAGGTAGTAGTTTCCGTTGTACTCGAATGCGAACGGACCCTCAGCCTGACGGCTAGGAAGACCCTTAAGGCAGTTTACACCTACATTCTTGAACTCACGCTCACCCCACTTCATAACCTCTACCGGGTTGTCCTCAGCAAGCTCGATCATGTTGTCAGCGAGCTTAGCGCAACGACCTGCACCCCAGAAGATGTAGCAGTTTCCGTCAGAAGCCTTGAGGACGCATGGGTCGATACCGTTGATACCTGCGATTGGCTCAGGAAGGATCTCATATGGTCCCTCTGGCTTGTCAGCAACAGCAACGCCTACAGCGAAACCGCCGGTCTTTGATGCGTTAGGGAAGTAGAAGTAGTACTTGCCGTCCTTCTCGATACAGTCTGGTGCCCACATTGAGTATGCATCTGGCTTACCCCAAGGAACATCCTCCTGGTGTACGATCATACCATGGTCAGTCCATGTTGTGAGGTCCTCTGATGAGAATACGTGGTAGTCCTCCATGCAGAACCACATTGATCCGTCATAGTGAGTTACTACGCTTGGAATGTCGTGTGAAGGGAATACATATACCTTACCGTTGAATACACGTGCAGTAGGGTCTGCTGCGAACTGTGTGTTGAAGATAGGGTTGGTACCTGTCACCATTACGTTTTCAGGAAGATTGTTCTCGTCCTGAGGCTGCGCGCAAGCTGCAAGGCCGAATACGGCAGCGATTACTAATAATTTTTTCATAATTTATTTAAAGAATTTTTGTAAAGTTTCTGCAAGATAAGTACGTGCGTTCATCCAGGTGTGTCCGCCATCTGTGAACATCTTCTCGTATGAGATGCCCTTCTGGTCGAAGTAGTTCTGGTGGTCAAGCACGTTCTGATAAAGGAAGTCTGAAGTACCGACGCCGAACCACATGAGGTCGAGCTGCTTGATATCGTTTGCGATGTTAGGGAAGTAGATGTCCATCACCTGAGGTGTGAGATATGCACTGTATGATGCAAGGTATGCGAACTTGTCGAAGTTTGAGTATACGCTGAAGAGCGACTGACCGCCACCGCGTGAGAAACCTCCGATGGCTCTGCTCTTGCGGTCGTTTTTTGTGCGGAAGTTCTTCTCCACGAACGGCATCACGCACTCGGTGAGTTCCTTTTCGAATTTCTGGTACATCTGAGCCGACTCGAGTGATGTAGGTGCAGGAGTGGTCTCGAATACGTTACCGTAAGGCATTACCACGATCATAGGAACCGCCTTGCCTTGTGCGATGAGGTTGTCAAGGATGACGTTTACCTTTCCGACCTTGAACCAGGTCTCCTCTGTATCTGTTGTTCCGCTCACAAGGTAGAATACAGGATATTTCTTGTTGCCCTTCTCGTACTCTGCAGGAGTGTAGACTACTACCGGACGATATTCTCCCATGACGTCAGACTTGTATGTCATGTACTGAACCTTTCCGTGAGGTACGTCGTTGATTGTGTAGAGTGCGTCAGGGTTCGGAATCTCAAGAAGACTTGCCTTGAAGTTTTCGTTAGGGAAGATGTCCATGTTGTTGTTTGCCTGTACAGACACTCCGTCAACTACGAAGTTGTAAGGATAGATGTCTGCCTTTTCCGGCTTCACGGTAGCGCTCCAGATACCTCTGCTGTTGCGCTCCATCGGTATGTTCTTCTCCATGAACTGGCCTGAAAGCTCAACCTTCTTTGCATTAGGAGCCTCGTGGTTGAATGTGATGCGGCCGTCCGGGTGGATGATGTGCGGTTTGAATACCACGTCTCTCCAGCTCTGCTGAGGAACGTCATAACCGAGAAGCTGGAGCATCTTGTTTGCATAGCGCTTTCCGAGCTCGCGGTATCCGGCAGCATCGAAGTGGAGAAGGTCGAATGCATTTGTACATGCGCTCGAGCTGATCACGTGTGCCTGAGGGATGACTGACGGCACGCGTGCGATCACTTCATTGTGTGATGCGCAGATTCCGCCTCTGTCGCTGTTTACGACCTCACCTACCAGAAGAGGAACGACCTCACCCTTGAGGTCAAGGTCTGTAAGGATGTTGTCATATACTTTCTTGAGCTGGCTTGGCCAACGTGGGTCACCTGTATTTGACTCTCCCTGGTGTACGAGGATACCCTTGATGACTCCGTCCTTCTGTGCGAGCTTCGCCATTTCGATAAGTCTTGCATATGGATCGTTGTCATAAGCTGCAAGCATGCCCTTCATCCATCCTGGAGCTCTCTTCTCAACGTAAGTTGCGATGCTGTCAGGTAGGAATGTCTCGATGTGGCATCCGCCGATCGCTACGTGTACGACTCCGACCTTGATGTTCTCAGGAAGCTTCTCCACGAGAGTTCTTCCGAAGTAGTCTGCAGGAGTAAGTCCTGTTCCGGGACGGCAGAGAGGTGGAACGGCAGTATACCACTGTCCTTTCACTCTACCCATCTCAGGGTTGTCAACTACCGCCATCATCTTGAAGCGGTCGCTTACATTTTCAAGGTCCTGCTGCTCTATCTTTGCGTTGCCTTCCATATTGGACTGGCCGAAGCAGAGGTAGATATGAAAATTAGGATCCTGAGCGAAAGCGTTAGCTGCGCACAGGATGGCAATCAGTGCTGAAAATAGTCTTTTCATGTTAAAGAATTATAATGCGGTTTTTCTCGAATGCAATATTACGGAATAAATGGCAATTAGCCTAATAGAATTTCTTCAAAAGGTTCTACAAAAGTACCAAATGGTCCTTTATCGCTGTGCAGGCGTATCCAGGCCGAGGTCTGCATTCTTTTTTGAAGATACGAAGAGCATGACTGCCACTGCGATCGCCACGATTCCCAACAGGATGAAGATGTACTCTGCGTGTAGTGCAGCTGACACTTCCTGAGCATGGTTTCCGGCTTCGGTAATCTCTCTTGTGAAGATCTTTCCTACGTAGATAGGCACTGCCCACATGCCGAGGTTCTGAACCCAGTAGATGAGCGAGTATGCGGTTCCCAGATTCTTCTCAGGGATGATCTTCGGTACAGAAGGCCACATTGCAGAAGGAACGAGGGAGTATCCGATTCCGAGCAATGCGATGGCGATGTACGCATATGCAGGGACGCCCTGAGGTGCGAATGTTATGATAAGATGCGACGCGAGTACGAGTGCCGAACCGACGATCATCCATGTCGTAGCCTTGCCGACCTTGTCCACAAGTGCTCCGAAAAGGGGAGTGAAGAGAATCGTGAAGAACGGAATCATTGCGAGCAGTACTGTCGCGATGTCAAGGTTCACTCCGAAAAGCGGCAGAAGGATCGATACTCCGAACTTCTTGAATCGGATCACGCAGCAGTAGAATGTGACGCAGAGGATGGCGATCATGAGGAAGCGAGGGTTGCTCAGAACCTTCCATATGTCCGAAATTCGGAATTTGTCCTCTTCTGCAGTCTCTACCTTGTCGGTCCCGCCGGTCTGACGGTCGAATTTCGAGTCCATTGCGACGAAGATTGCCCATAGGATCGCACCGACTGCGAGGACGGCAAGTCCGATGAGTGCGGGACGGTTTGTCTCCGACAATGTGTATATCTCTCCTAGGGTCTTCTGCTTCACGATCATCGGTGCCACGAGGATGGCGGTCGCAGTTCCGAAACGTGCGATGGCGAGCTGAAGGCCCATGGCAAGGGCCATGTTACGTCCCTTGAACCATTTTGCAATCGATCTGGTGACCGATACGCCGGCGATCTCGCTGCCGAGTCCGAAGAGCATGCATCCCGCATATGCGACTGCAAGCGATGTCTTCGGCTGGAAACCTGCGGAAATGGCGAATGTGACGAGGCCCGCGCCGAGTACCATCATTGCGACGAAGATGGAACCGACCAGACGTACTCCGAACTTATCGAGCAGTGCTCCGCAGACTATGAGTCCGCCCCATATGCAGAGGAACGAGTATCCGCTTGCATAGAATCCATAGTCTTCCATGTTCCATCCGAGCTCGAGGAATTCAGGATTCTTGAAGAGTTCTGAAAGGGATGAGAACATGTCGTCGAAGAAGTACGACGCAAACATAGGAACAACAAGGCATGCTAGCGCAAGCCAGCATGCCCATCTGTTGTCCCTTAAAGTCTTTTTCAGGGTTGACATTATTTCTTGATGTTAGGAAGTTCGAGTCCGTATCCTTTCTTCTTGTCCTCGACCTTGAGGAAGAATGACATGATGAATGCAAGTACTCCGAATGATGAGAAGATGCACATAGGAACTACATATCCTCCTGTCGATTCGAGCGCGATACCGATGATGAGCGGAACTGCCATGAGACCGATGTTCTGAATCCAGAAGATGAGCGAGTATGCGCTGCCGAGGATTACAGGGTCGATGATCTTCGGAACTGAAGGCCAGAGAGCCGCAGGTACGAGGGAGAATGATACTCCGAGCACTACGATGAGAAGGAGAGCGAACCACTTCTGTGGGAATACAGGGAGAAGGAATGCGAAGCTGAGGTGGCATACGATCATGATGATTGCACCGAGCATGAGCATTGTCGCGCCCTTACCCTTGTTGTCAAGGAATGCTCCGAGGAACGGAGTGAGTACCATAGCGAGGATAGGGAACCATCTGAAGAGGTCAGCTGCCTCAGTGTTGCTGATGTTGAGTGTCACCTCGAGGAAGTTGGTCGCATATCTCTGGAATGGGAAGATTGCCGAGTAGTAAAGTACGCAGAGGAGGGCAACGAGCCAGAACATCTTGCTGCGGAAGATCTTTCCGAGGTCGCTTACCTTGAACTCTTCCTCTGACTCACCGCCTGCAACGATGCCTTTCTGCTTGTCGAGCTTTGAGTCCATTACAGAGAATACGATGAAGTTGATCAGACCGATGAGGAGGAGGATCACGCAGAAGAGGATAGGAGCCTCGATATTGCCGAACTTGTCAGCAAGGCGTGGAGATGCTGAAAGCACTGCGAATACGCCGAGACGTGCGATTGCCATCTCAAGACCCATTGCAAGAGCCATCTCCTTACCATCGAACCACTTTGCGATAGCCTTTGAAACTGTGATACCTGCCATTTCGCATCCGCAGCCGAAGATCATGAATCCGAGGCATGCCATCTTTGCGCTTCCTGGGAGGACTGTCCACCATGAGCCGAGCCAGTTGCAGAACTCGGTTGCCTGGAACCAGTCGCAGATACCGATGTACTTGATGCCTGCTCCTACCACCATGAGGGAAGTGGAGAGGATACCTGTGAAGCGTACGCCCATCTTGTCGAGGATGATACCTGCAAGGATGAGGAATCCGCATACGTTGAGGATATATTCAGATGCTGCGTAAGTTCCGAATACTGAGCTTCCCCAGCCTCTTGACGACTCAACGAGCGACTGAAGCGGAGACATCACGTCTACGAACATGTAGGCGAAAAACATTGCCAGCGCAATGAGGACAAGCGCCGCCCATCGTGCGGCGAAATTGTCGTTTAGGTACTTCTTGATAGTCTGTGTCATAGTTATCTATAATTTATCGTTATCAATTGATGCTGAAAATCTTTGCGAAGATAGCGTTTTTTTTAGTAACTTCGCATGATTTTGCATTGTAATTATGGCAGACGGAAATATGGCGTACAAGTTTCTAGATAAGGTGAATTCACCTGCAGACATTAAGAATTTCAGCATAGATGAGCTTCGTGAACTCTGTGCTGAGATACGTCATTATATGATCGAGTGCTGCTCGGTTAATCCGGGCCACCTCGGCTCGAGCCTCGGTGCCGTCGAACTCATGGTGGGCATGCACTATGTCTATGATACCCCTGATGACAAGCTCGTATTCGATGTAGGCCATCAGGCATATGCCCATAAGATCATGACAGGTCGTCGCGAAGCCTTCAGGAAGAATCGAATGAAGGACGGTATCAGCGGTTTTCCGAAGCGTTCGGAAAGCGAGTACGATGCTTTCGGTGCGGGTCACTCTTCGACTTCGATTTCTGCGGCTCTTGGTTTTGCGGAGGCTGCAAAGCAGCTCGGGCTTCCTCATAAGGCGGTTGCCCTGATCGGTGACGGATCTCTTACCGGAGGTCTTGCCCTTGAAGGACTCAATAATGCGGGCGTCAGCAAGACGGATGTGCTTGTGATCCTCAATGATAACAACATTTCAATTGACAAGAATATCGGAGGTCTTCACGAGTACCTCCTCAAGATAACTACGGATCCGAGATACAACGATGCCAAGAAGCGTGTCTGGGACCGTCTGGGAGACGGATGGGTGAGAAAGCGCGTGCAGCGTCTGGTCTCGACCACCAAGTCCCACCTTGTGAGCAATAGCGGAGGCGATCTGTTCCAGGCGATGGGATTCAGATATTTTGGCCCTGTCGACGGAAATGATATCGCTCAGGTAGTTGAGACTCTGAAGAAGCTTAGGAATATGAATGGTCCGCTTCTTCTTCATGCGATGACGACCAAGGGAAAGGGTTATGCACCGGCTGAGGCGAATCAGACCGTATGGCATGCACCGGGTATCTTCGACCCTGAGACAGGTATGCGTCAGAAGAGCGATAAGGGTGATAGCCGCTATCAGGATGTCTTCGGAGAAGTCCTTCTCGAGCTCGCCCGAATGGATGACAAAGTTGTCGGCATCACTCCGGCAATGGCTTCGGGCTGCGGAATGAATATTCTTGCCAAGGAGATGCCGGAAAGATTCTATGATGTCGGAATCGAGGAGGAGCATGCAGTCACATTCTCTGCAGGTCTTGCAGCGGGAGGCATGAAGCCTTTCTGTAACATATATTCGTCTTTCTCGCACAGGGCGTTCGACCAGATCTTCCACGATGTGGCTCTTCAGGGTCTGCCTGTGACTCTGTGTCTTGACAGAAGCGGAATCGTCGGCGAGGATGGAGCTACCCATCACGGATGCTACGATATGGCGGTCTACAGAGCCCTCCCGGGAGTTGTGATTGCCGCTCCGAAGGATGAGACTGAGCTCAAGATGATGATGTACACTGCGTCTCTCTCAAAGGAAGGTCCTTTTATTATAAGGTATCCGAGAGGTTATGGCGAAGGAACTGACTGGAAGGCTCAGGAATTCCGCACGATGGAGGTCGGTAAAGGTGAACTTCTGATGGAGGGTGCCGATGTCGCTGTGATCGTTGCCGGTCCTTCGGCAAACAGGGCTCTCGAATGTGCGCAGAAAATGCGCGAGGAGACTGGCTGGAATCCTGCTATATATAATATAAGGTATATAAAGCCTCTCGATCAGGATCTGATGAGGGAAGTTTCTTCGAAATACAGCAGAGTAGTCACCATTGAGGACGGAACCGTAGTAGGGGGTCTCTATGGCGCGGTTGCGGAATATATGTCTGCATGTGACCGTCCGCTTCCGGTAAGAGCAGTCGGAATTCCTGACAGATATATCAGCCAGGGTACTCAGGAAGAATTGAAAGAAGAGTGCGGGCTTACAAATAATGAGATTTATGCTGTTTTTGCTGCGGAAAGCAAAAAAATATGCAAAAAAGACGAAAAAGTTTTGGAGAATTAAAAATAATGTCTACCTTTGCAATCCCTTTAAGGAAGTAACCTTCTAAACGGGGATAACAACATTGCCGATGTAGCTCAGTTGGCCAGAGCACGTGATTTGTAATCTCGGGGTCGTGGGTTCGATTCCCTCCATCGGCTCAAAAGTTCTTTAATGAATTTTGGGAGAATACCAGAGTGGCCAAATGGGGCAGACTGTAAATCTGCTGGTTTATACCTTCGGTGGTTCGAATCCATCTTCTCCCACGAAAGCCCGATTGATTAATGTCGGGCTTTTCTTTTGAAAAAGAAATTTATTTTTCAGGAAATTGCGGAAGTAGCTCAGTCGGTAGAGCATCAGCCTTCCAAGCTGAGGGTCGCGGGTTCGAACCTCGTCTTCCGCTCCAACTACGCCAGTGTAGCTCAGGGGTAGAGCGCTTCCTTGGTAAGGAAGAGGTCG
>JAFZFH010000143.1 GCA_017555965.1 Bacteroidales bacterium | reverse complement strand
TACAGCAAGGAAACTCCTGCAAGGATAATCATCTCCGGTTCCTGTTCCGATATGGAAGTAGTATCCGCTGTATCCGGACTTCTTTCCACCACGCGCAATGAAGGCACCGAAATGAGTCTTATACGGGAGTCCATCCTTAGAGAAGCGCATATCCTTATGGATGCGGTATGTGCTCTCCTTGATTCCGATTCCTTTGATGGTGGGATCAAATGACTGGACCCCTTCTATGAGTTTCTCGACGATAGCATTGAAGTGGGCACGGGCCTCCTGATACTCATTCTTATGGGCATCGAACCAAGGCTTGTTGTTGTTTGCCTCAAGATTTCTGAGGAATGAGAGTATTGTATCCATAGGTTATATCATCAACATTATCTTCCCCTCTGCTCGGCAGAAGATATCTGGGTACCTCATAATGACGGCGAAGACCTGTTTAGAAGTCACAGGTTGACCATCCTTGCGCTGATGGAGACGCTGACGGTTTATCATGTCAGCGATCTGCTCAGTGCGCATTCCTCGATTGGACGTGGTCAAACAATAAACTATGGCTTCCTCAATCTTCATAAGCACAAATTTATGAAAAATCTATAGAGACCTGCGACCTTGGATGTAACTTTTGCGGTCGAAAAGGATATCTCCTAAAGTAAAAGGATAGAATATGAGCAGCATCAAGACATTGTACAACAGACTTCAGACATTGATCAGTGAAAACAAAAATGGTATTGTCGCATTTTGCGGCAGTTCCACAATGGAGGACGCATATGAATACGTGGCATATATTCATTCACTTGAGTGTGTATATGTTGTCACTGATTCTTATTTATGCTATTTCCCAGCCAGCGAAAAGAATGTCCTACAAGGAGAGCTGAAATATTTCAGCAACCGCAATGACTACATCTCGTTATCTGACCTAGGAATAGCTGAGGACTCCTTTTTTTGTGATGCCATCAACTCGATATTATGGAACACCGTGCATGAAACCAGCACTGCGGATCCAGAAGAGAACAGTAATGACATGTGGCAGATCCCAACAGAGGTAAAAGACTGGGAGTCATACTCGGCATTCACCTTAGGACTTTCAGATACGCTAGAGGGGGACATTAAAGCGTTCCACACATGCCTAGAAAACGAAAGCGTCATTTCAGCACATGGCACTGAATTCCATGTCGGTCTGACATACGATGACGAGAGCTCGACATTGATATTGTATCGTATGGTGCCAGAAGTCTTCAAGGACGAGGAAACCGGCGAGGAGCACATTATAGAAATAGCACAAACACTTCTGCAGTGTGATAATGACTGGCGTACCCTTTACGCCAAATTCAGGCTTGCATACTTTCATCAGCTGATGGAAAGAAATTACACAAAGCAGCAGTAAAAATTACCGAATTGACAAAAGTTGTCAAAAACCACCAATACCTTTGTGTTATAAATTTAATGGAGATTATGATATACGACTTTATCGCAGAATTCTTTAGGGATAAGAATGACACATCCCCAATGTACAGGACTCACCTTTGGGGCATCCAGAACGCGGAGTCATTCATCAAGAGCATCGGAATGATTGAAGATCCTGATTCCACCAGTGGTTTCATTGATTATCTTAAGGAGATGAATCAGTGCGAACTCATCGAGCTCTTTTCGCTTGAAGAAAACCCGGAGCTTGCAGACATCATCTTTGAAGGTGAAGCGTGCAGAAAGATTATTCTTCATGCCTATGAGATCGAGGAAGAATTCGAAATCAGATGCTCCTTTGGCGTTGAAGATGCCATCTGGGCTACCTTTAGCGGGAATAGGCCGGATTCAAGAGTGCGTATATCCAGCATGTATCAGGAACCAGTAATAGACCTTCCGCTCAGATGCTTCAAGGAAAAGATGGGAGTACTGACATTGTTCGAGGTAATGCACAGACTCGAAAAAGAGTACAGCAACATCTTTGATGAGGACCTAGATAGCCTCCGCAAGGAATTTGAAAGCGGCATCGACCGTGCAATCGACATCGTGAGCCATGAATTCGGCGACGACCTAGACCTCGACGGCAACCCACAGCTGCTGCATATGACTGCTGTATCCGCAGCCGGTAGCAACGATGACGAAAGGCTTGTCGGCATGCTTCATGACTTGGTGGAAGACAAGGACTGGACCTTTGAAGATCTTCTTAGTGACGGATTCCCTGAGCATATCGTTGACACGTTGAGACTGCTTACCCATGACAAGGAAACCCCTTACATGGACTATGTCAGAAACATCTGCGAATCGGGAAACAAGATAGCTCTTGCCGTCAAGATCAACGACCTCAATCACAACCTCAAGAGAGGTAGAGCCGGCGGCCACTGGCATCATGTCGAGAAGCATGAGAAAGCATTGGCATACATACAGGAATTCATAGCTAACAAGGAATCTGATGAGTAACGAGCATATAGAGAAGGGACGGCATCTTCTGAAGATGAGGATGAAGTCCAGTAAGCACCTCGGGAATCAGGACTCTGATCTTATGAAGGTTCCGCTGGAGGCGCTGCATAGTCTTGCACTGCAACAGATCGGCGAACAAGAATCATACATCGAGGAGCTGGAAAGCAAGCTCAAGAGCCTGACTGAGACAGTGACCCTTACACGCAAGGACAATATCAGGATCGCGGAGGAGACCAGACGACAGGTAGTCATCGCTAACATCTGGAACCGATTCATCGAGTCACAACGAAAGAACGGAATCCTACGTAAGAAATACAGCGAGATCTGCGAAAAATACTGCAGGTGCCTTAACCAGGTAGAGCAGCTTAAGGAGAAGCTGAAGCAATACGAAACACAGACTAACCAATAAGATATAGATAACATGAGAACTAATTTCGCACCCATGACACATAAATCCACATCTCTCCTAATCATTCAAATAGGCAGAGATGATGGAAACAAAAGACAAAAGAACTAGAGCCTGGCGCAGACACCAGGCCAGAAGAGTCTTCAAGGCAAGACTTAAACGTGTAGGTGCATGGCAGATGGGGCCTCGCAAGCTTTGGCATGAAATCAAGGACGAGAAGGGGTATCAGTGCTACCGCACTACCGGTACTCCTTGCAGCTGCTATCTATGCAGAGGCGAGTCATTCGATAGAATGGCAGCGAAGAAGGAAGAAAGGGCAATGATCAAGGAAAATCTTGAAAAAAGATGAAAGATTTTCTAAGATTGACAAAAGCTGTCAAAAAGCCCCCATAACTTTGCCGGCATAAACAAACAGTGCTATGAATCTTTACAGAACATTCAGAGAATTCCTCGAAAAAAGAGGATGCGAGAAGGCTTTCAATCAGGCCTTTGCATTACAGAACCCCGGATATGTACTCGACGCCGCCTTGTGGGAAATACTTGGCGGTGACGAGTTCTTTTTAGGAAGGGCGTTCGACTGGTCAGAAACCCCCGAAGGCAGAGAGTTCTGGAAGGAAATCGACCTGGCATGGGGGAAGGTATGTGCACAAGCCTAGGTTTATCCCCTCAGAACGCTGAATATACAATCCTTTGTTGTATATTTATAGGATAATAGAATATTGTATATAAAACGTATAACGATGAAGATCATTTCGACTAGCGATTGGCACATAGGAAATCTTTTCCATGGTAACGATCGTCTTCCTGAACACAAGCATTTTCTTGGATGGATGCTGGAACAGTTAAGCCAGCACCGTCCCGACGCACTGTTGGTTGCCGGAGACGTCTTTGATAACGGCAATCCTTCGGCTGCAGCCCAGGCAGCATATTATGAGTTTCTTGCAGATGCGACTCATATGTGCCCGGATATGCAGATCATCATTACCGCAGGCAATCATGACTCTGCATCCAGAATTGAAGCTCCGCGTCCTCTTCTCTCTAGACATAAGGTGGAGATTCGCGGAACGGTGCACCGCATCTGGAAAGACGGGAAATGGATATATGACTATGATGACCTGATCAAACCGGTGGATAACGCTGACGGAGAAAGGATTGTGGTTATAGCAGTTCCTTATCTTCGCTCTGACGTGATACATAACAGCAATTATTCACAGGGAGTCACCGGTTTTCTCCGCGATCTCACTTTAAGAGCGAGAGAGCTTTACCCTGAGCACAAACTTCTGATGATGACGCACATGTATGCCAAAGGTGCAGACATTGCCCCGAAGGACGCAAGCGAGAAGATCGTGATCGGTGGCCAGGAGGAGGTGAACATGGAAGGATGGCTGGACCACCCTGACTATATGACCTGCGGACACATCCATAAGCGTCAGAGGGTATGGAAGACCGATTGGGCACGTTACACAGGAAGCATTCTTCCGATGTCTTTCGCAGAGACCGAATACACGCATGGAGTCGATCTGATCACCACAGATGACCAAGGTATGTTTGAGGTAGAGCAGCTGGTATATGTGCCGCAGCACAAGCTCCGCACATTGCCTGAGACGGATGAAAAGCTGACAGAGAAGCAGCTGAAAAAGCTTATAGATAAAGAGCTCCGCGACAGGGGCGAAGATGGAAAGTTGACGGATTCATTTGACTACGTGGTCCTAAAGGTAAAGCTGGATAAAGTGGACAATGACCTAATCAAGGAACTGGAGGGCATCGTCAATTCGAAGGATGCCGTGCTCTGCAAGATCCAGAAGATCGTCCCTGAATTACAGATTAGCACCATTGTAGGAAATAAGAATCTCACAAGCATCGATGACATTCTTGACAGAGATCCGCTTGACACATTGCAGGAAGCATTTGCCATCAAGCATAAGGCAGAGATGAATGAGCGTCAGGTCACAATGCTGAAGGAGCTCGTCAGCAGCATAAGAAACGAAGAAAAGGAATAAGAATATGAGACTACTGAAACTTGAAATACTCAACCTCGCATCGCTTGACCGTCCTGACGGAGAGGTGATCAACTTTGAAGAAGGTGCTCTTAAGGACAGCACCATATTCAGTATTGTCGGAAGTACAGGTAGCGGCAAGTCGACTATTCTTGACGCCATCTGCCTTGCCTTGTACAATCGTGCACCGCGATATCCTCGTCAGAAGGGAGACCGTAATCAGAAGATAGAGGTGTACGGCGACCCTGATGAAAGCGAGAAGAACAGGATTGCTCCTACTGACTGCCGTAATATCCTTACACGAGGCACAAAGTTCGGCTACAGCAAGCTGACATTCCTTGCCAACAACGGAACGGTGTATCGTGCAGAATGGAGCGTAGAGTTCTCCGTCAAGAACTTCAAGAATGCTATCACTGCACTATATTCGATTTCCAATGTGGAAGGCAAGATCGAAGAGACAGAGGAAGACTGGGAACAGTTGCCGATGATCATCGGTCTTGACTATGATCAGTTCCTGCGTACTGTCCTGATTGCCCAAGGCACATTCTCCAACTTCCTGAATGCCAAGGAGGAAGAGAGATATGCCCTGCTTGAAAAACTTATCGGCAATGAGGACCTTTATGCCAGCATAGCAACATCTATCAAGAAAAATAAGGATGCCGCTGTAGAGGCTTATAACGAGGTCAGTGCCAGCGTTGCAGCATACGAGAAGGATCTGATAAGTGACAAAGATATACTTGAAGCCTTAGCGGAGCGCATCAAGGAACTTGAGGAGACAGAAACTGCAGACAAGGAAGAGCTCCAGCTTATTACTGAAGCCCTTGCTTGGTATGTGGCTGAAAAGAAGTTCAATGATAACATAGTGCAGTACGAAAAGGACTATCAGTCAGCAATAGAGCAGATGAACGCGTACAAGGATACGGCTGAAAGACTGATTCTGCATGACAAGACCTTACCTGCGGTAGATCTGTATAAGGAAATCCTGGCAGCTAAAGCCGAGATCGAGACTCATGAAACATGTCTGACGGGCATGAAGGAGACTCTTGAGGCTGCCGGCTCAGAACTCAATGAAAAGGTGAAGGAGCAGACAGCCCTGCAGGAGAAAGAATCAAAGGCCAAGGAGGAGCAGCAGGCTCAGAAACCTCATATCGCTAAGGCCAGAATTCTCATGGGTGAGCTCAACACCCTGAAAAATGCAGAAAAGGGCCTTGCTGATGCTGTCAAGACAGCAGTTGATGCTACTGCTGAAGCGTTAAAAGCAGTTAAGGACAATGAGACGGAGATAGCTACAAAGAAAGAAGACGTAAAGGTAAAGAAATCTGCTTTTGATAGTCTGAAGACTACAATCGAAGAAAAGACTACTGAGCTTTCTGAAGCTGCTACGTCTTCCGGGGAGAAATACCAGGAGGAGAACAAGAAGATTGAAGGACTTGATCCTGAAAAGCTTCAGAGCGAGAAGAATACCGCTGACAAAGAGCTTGGAGACTTGAAGGAAGCTTTGCGCATTACCAAGGACCTGCAGGAGAAACGCTCTCAGGTCACAGGTAAAGAGAAGGAACTGGCCGATCTTCAGAACAGGAACAATGATATTGATAAGGAGCTTAAGGCACTGACGATTACTCAGATTTCTTCTGAACTGGAGGTGCTGAAGAAGTCATACACCTTGATGACCAGCGAAAACTGGGAGCTGCATCGTAAGGATCTGCACGAAGGTGATGCTTGTCCTCTCTGCGGCTCAACTCATCATCCATATAGTAATGACGAGACCCTCGAGCCTGTGGTCAGCGAACTCGAAAGTCTGATCAAGGAGAAGGAGACAGAAGTAAAGAGACAGGAGGCAGTCAAGAGCACCCTTGAAAACGAAAGAAGTACAAATGTCGGCAAAATCGAGGGATGCCAGGAGACCGCCTCAGATTTCAAGAAGAGTATCGGCGATCTTGAAGCTGAATGGACCGAACTGAAGAAAGAGCATGCTGATTGGGAACAGGACCTTGAAGACCTCAAGGGAAAGATTCAGTCAGCCGAAGCCAGAAGCACTTCGGCTCAGCAGAATCTGACTGCATATAACGAACTCACCAAGGCTATCAACACTGCCCGCACCAAGATGGAGGAGGACAAGAAGGCGTTTGATGATTACAAGGACAGTTCTGCGAAAGAATTGAGTAAAGCCGAGCGCGAGGCAAATGAAGCTGAACTTGCATATAAGACAGAATGTGCCAAGACTGAGCCTCTATCTGCACAGCTGAAGGCAAGAGAGGAAGAGCAGAAGAAGGCTGAAAAGGCATTAGAGGATGGAAAGGCTCAGGTAGCTGAGAAGGAACTTGCCCTGAAGGCTGAAATCGCAGACAAGGATCCGGACGAGTATGAAAAGGAACTTGATCAGGCCGTAAAGACTGCGACAGATGAAGTCCAGAAGATTGCAGAGGCTATCGGAACCCTGCGCGAAAACATGAAGGAGCTTGATGGAAAGATACAGGAGGCAACTAAAAACCGTGATCAGGCGATTAAAAAGTCAGCGGACAAGACTGAGGAGCTTAATGAGTGGCTGAGTGAGTACAACGCACAAGAGGGTGTCACTGCCCTGAGTGTCGTAGATATCGCGGAATTCCATCAGTCTACTGACAATTGGGAAGATATCCGAGAAGAACAGAAGAGACTGGAGACAGAACATACGCGCAGTCACACCACTCTCGAGAATGAGAAGTCTGCTCATAATGAGCATCAGCAGAAGAAACCAGAGAAGACCGAAGAAGAGCTCTCAGCACGTAAGGCTGAACTTACTTCAAAGTCCAATACTGAGCTTGTGGACTCCAAGGCCCGCATGTTGAAACACGAGGCAGCCAAAGCTGCAATGGGTGAGCTCAACGAAGCTGTCGAGAATGCAAAGCAGGCCAAGCTTGATTGGGAAGAGATCAACGACGCCATCGGTGGTGACGGAAAGACATTGCGTAAGATCGCTCAGTGCTACACTCTGCGTTTCCTTATCGAACACGCGAATGTAGAGATCCGCAAATTCAACAGCAGATATGAGCTCATGCAGGTCAAGAACTCACTTGGTATCAGAATCATAGACCACGATCGTGCTGATGATATCCGCGACACGACTTCACTTTCCGGAGGAGAGACCTTCATCGTGTCATTGGGTCTTGCACTCGGTCTGTCGGCGTTGTCATCAAGAAACATCTCTTTCGAGAATCTGTTCATTGATGAGGGATTCGGAACCCTTGATCCAGAGACTCTGGCAACTGTCATAGATTCGCTTGCCATGCTGCAGTCTTCTCAGGGCAAGAAGGTCGGAGTCATAAGCCATACAGACACAATGTCCGAACGAATCACTACGCAGATACGTATCATCAAGAACGGAAACTCAGGAAGCAGCCGAATAGAGGTTTGGCCACAATAAGATTACACCCCAAAGCAGTTGATAAATAACGCTTTGGGGTGTTTCTTTTTCAGTATCAGAACTTAGCGACGCTGCCAAGCAATGGATAATAGATGAAGACCTGGTCAACAGGACTTCCAGACAGGCGAAGTGCACTGCGGTACTTCTCCAGCTGTGGCCAATACTTGACGGCCTTATCCTTCAGATCCTGATCTGTGACATCACGGCGAGCCATCGGGTTCTTGAAATCCACGAGAATGCCGGCACCTGACTCCGTCTTTACGTACAGGTCAATCTCACCTGTTATCACCTGACCGTCTTTTCGCTGGGTAAACGGTATCTCATGCTCCACGGACTTGATCTTACCATACTGCTTCTCTACATATGCAAAGAATGCATCCGCCTGGGCCACAAGTGCATCAGCCGAGAGAAGTCCCTCAAGACCATAGCCTGCTAGAACTCGTCCTGCATTCTTGACATTAGTCTCATGATGCTTCTTATCAGATGCCCATCTGTGAACAGCCATATAATTGTGGATACCTGTTCCGAAGACATCTGCATCGATATTCCAGCGCGCCACGTCAATATTGTCGGCGATCTTTTCCAGTTCACAGGTCGATACTTCTGCATGCGGATCAGCCTCACACTGGCTTGGAGAGAGATATTTCTTCTTGCCTTCCGCCTTTATCAGCACATTGTCATACGGCAACACAGATACTGCAGGAGAGGTGCTGGCGTTAAAGGTAGAATCATCGCAGATCTCAATCTTAGGTACATCGTTTTTGAAAGTTACTCTTGCATTTTCCAGCCACTTTGACGGAACGCCACCAAAGGACAGAGTCACCAGATAGTTCTCTGCTCTGGTAAAGCCTACATAAAGCAGACGAAGGTCTTCTGCACGCTTCTTCTCCTTCAAGAAACCCCACAACTCATTTGCCTTTTCTGCACCTTGAACTCGCGCAGCTACCAGCTTGTTGACTACATCAACCGGTGGGAAGAGATTAAAGCAGACTTGGCCATCTGGAGTAGTCTTCACAGTGATCTTCGAGAAGTCCTTCTTCATGAAGTCACCATCCTCAAGGGAGTCTCTATGAAGAGAATTCAGGATGACCATCTTCCACTGGAGGCCCTTTGACTTGTGGTAAGTAAGAACCTTGATGGTATTACCGGTATTATCAAACGGCACATCGATCTCCCTGTCAGCAACATAGTAGATGAACTCCATCACTGAAGCCTCTTTCTGACGCTGAACAAATGCAGCTGCCATGCTTACAAGGACATCGAGATTGGTCTGTCTCTTCTGTCCCATAGACCACTTGCACACCAGGTGACGGAGATCAAGAGCCGCGATGAGTTCCTTGACCATATCATATACCGAATGATACTGATATCTTTCTCTCAGCACATTAAGAAGCTGAAGAAGATCAGCGGAATCATTCTGCTTGGCAAGGCCAAGGAGGATAGTTTCAATATCCTCATCGTTCATCAGTCTTCTCAGTTCAGCAACAGTCTGGTCCTTGTCTATCCTTGCAATGTATTTCATAAGAGTGAGAACCAGTCTCACCTCCGCCTGATTTTCAAGCTTATCATCAAGGACGCTTACCGGAAGTCCTTTTGCTCTAAGAGCATCGGCTATCTTAATGCAGTCCTTATTGCTTCTAGTCAGGATGGCAACATCTCCATATCTCAAGTCTCTGAGGACAGGCTTATCATCCACGGTATCAGTCACCTTGTACTTCTTATCATTAAAGATATTCCAAAGCTTGGTTGCCACTGCCGGATATACCTTAGAAGCATTCTTAGTGTCGGAACTCTCCGCGCCCGCTTTGGTTGGCACAGATAGCCACCACTGATGCTGAGCGATATATGAATCGCCATAGGCTGCCTGCTCAGCTATCTTCTTCTCGCATGGATCGAGCTTCACATACTTTTCTTCAAGCTTCTCCGAATCAGTCAGCAAAGCGAAAGAGTTGATGAAGATATCATTCGATGCGTTAACAAGCTGCGGGAGTGAACGATGTGAGAACTCGAGCTTTTCAACGTTTTCCTTCATTGAGGTAATCACAGAGTTCACCAGTGATGAGTCACTGCCTCTGAATCCGTAGATTGCCTGCTTAGGGTCACCCACCCAGCAGCTCTCCCCAACTATCTCACTAAGGGTCTGGAAGATC
>JAFZFH010000142.1 GCA_017555965.1 Bacteroidales bacterium | reverse complement strand
ATCGGTCATCATCACGGCCAAGTACAACGGATATACAGCAACCGCATCCGTTACGGTCAGAGGCCCTGCGACACTGACCCTCGGATGGACCAGCCAGACAGTAACCAAGGGCAAGGTGCTCAGCAATGCAGCCATCTACAGCCCGAATGACGGCACAAGCGCCAAGGATGTGACCATCACAGCAACATGGACCACCAGCAACGCTGCAGTGGCGACAGTTGCTGGAGGTTCGATCACAGCCCAGGGATCAGGAACGGCGATACTTACGGCCACATATAACGGACTGAGCGCAAGCTGTGTCATCACCGTCACCGGCGGAGAGACACCTCCGGCGAACACCTACGTCGCAAACATGGCGGTAAGCACTGAATGGCTTACGGGAAGCACATACAAGCTCAAGCTGACACTCACCTTCAGTGACGGAACGAAGATAGAGGATGTGCCGTACACCTGGAGCATTACTTACGCCCAGAGTCCGAACATCTCTACAGGCCAAAGTGGAGAAGGTCCGCTCCTATTTACCGGAGGAGGAAGCACGTACACAATGGCAGTCACTGTGACAACAACTGCAGCATATAAGGATTCCAACGGAAACAGCAGAAAGTTCACTACGGGAACCTCATTCTCGCATAATGTCAACTGGACACCTTGATGAAGGGGCACAATAAAGGGAGGACCTCAATCCTCCCTTTGTCGTATCCATCAGAATGTGAAGCTTATCTTGAACCTTGCAAACGGCTCAAGGGTTTGCTTGAAATCAGGACTTCCGACAGTCCTTACAAATTGTGAAGTACCGTCAGCATTAACCAGATAGTCTTCTCTACCAAAATTCAGAACTGCACCTTCATCTATCTGAAAAGCTGTTCCAAGAAATGCCTGATGAATGCCTCCGCATAGAGCAAGATTCATCCTTGCGCGACCGATGACATGCAAGCTGAGACCCAAGTCCAAAGAGGCAAAGCACCCTTTCATTCCGTACTGAATGTAGCTGTCGTTCATTTCGACATACTCATATCGCCCGTTTGTGAATCTGTCATCCGCGACCTTCACTCTACCTAATGATTCCCGGGTATACATCTCCATGAATGAGTAACCAAGATCCACCTGAACATATGGACTCACCTCCCTATCACGGAAATCGCATCTTACTCGTACAAAGACTGGTACACACGTATTCTCGACCTTCCTTGGTACCGTGTCCCCGCAGGTCCATGTCCTGTTCGAGTATCCATGTGCTCCTGTACCTAAAGCCACGGCAAGCTGGGGAAGGAAACGGTATCCGATTGCAACGTCGGTACCGCTAGAAGAATTCCTTTCCCTATCTACTGTTCTAGCATTGAGCGCTGCTCCTGGAGCGAAATCCAAGGACACAAACACTCCCCGATGATAATACTTGAATTCATTCGCCTTTTCAGAGGCGGATACAGCTATCGCTGAGAGCACCAAGCAAATGCTCACACTTATGAATCTCTTCATATATGACTTGATTGAATTTAACGATTCGTAATCTACTGAAAATCAATAGTTAATATCTGGTTGATTTTTAGTCTGGACAGCTGCCGATAAGGAGCATGAGTACTAGACCGATTACCCAGAAGATAGCCTTGAACGTAAACTTGACTACGCCAAAGCAAATGTCGAACAATGTCTTCATCGCACTATAAATCTATATGTTAAACT
>JAFZFH010000028.1 GCA_017555965.1 Bacteroidales bacterium | reverse complement strand
TACATATTTTGAATTTTAGCATTTGCTATTTATTCGGATACCTGAAACCTAGGAAATTTCAAGACGTCCTCCGAATGAGTCAGTGAATGCCTGCGCTTTGGCGTGGGCTTGACTTGTTCAGGACACAGGCAGTTCCTAGGGCCTCAGGTATGGACAAGAAGAGTCCATGCCTTTTTTGTGCCCTGGTCACCTGTGCGAATAAAGACGGATCAGTCGCAAAAGTATGTGTTTAAGCATAGATCTTTGTAAGTCTGAACAGAAAGTATTTAACATCTGATACACCTCTCAGTTGCATTCTGAAGGCTTTGATTTTAGAGTTCAGTGATTCTGCAGAAGCGTTAGTGGATCTGTTATTGAAGAAGTTCAGGATGTTTGAGTAATGAGTCTGTATTGTTTCTGCTACAGTCTTGAACTCTTTAAAGTTTGTTTTCTGAACATCATTGTACCATAGTGCAAGTTTAGGTAATGCTCCACCTTTGGTTTTGGTGTGTGCATATATCATCCTGAGACGATGAACAAGTGAATATGCCTCCTTGATATCCGGGTATTCTTCAAAGAGGATTGCGGCCCTCGTTTTCTGAGACTTGCTCCATTTTTCTGGAGACTTGAATAGTAGATGTCGGCTACGAGCCAGCAACTGCTTTCTTGTATCACCGTTGTGGTATGTGTCGGGGATGTAATCTTTACCAGTGGCCTTTGCCATCATCCTGGATTCATTGTCGGCATCGATTGCGTCCCATCTATGTCTGATACGGATATCCTGAAGAGCTTCAAGTGCAAGCTTCTGAACATGGAACCTATCAATGACTTTGACTGCCTGTGGAAATGACAGCGAGCATATCAACCTCATGGATGAAGACAGGTCTAAAGTCACTTCTTCAACTCGCAGCCGGATCTCTTCTGGTATCAGTTTCAATGCATTGTATACATCATCCACCTTTGTTCCATATACTATAGCGGCAATAGCCCCATCACGGCAATGAGCGTCTTTGTTGGACAGGATTGTGTAGACCTCTCCATTGCTCATCGAGGTTTCGTCAATGCTCATCCTTGGGCCAATGTTCTCTGGGAATATCAGCCATTTGTCTGCGTGATCTTTTTCCTCCCAGTCTGTATAGCCGCTAAGGTGTTCCTTGTATTGGCGTTCAAACTGCTTGCCGTTTATGTGATAGTATTTCTCAAGCGAAGAAGCCGCTATCGGGTATTGATCCAAGAACCCCTTTTAAAAAAGCGGCAAACTCCTTCGAGTGCCGTGTGCCTTTTGCAACAAGTTCGTAGTCGTTGCTCACTATCTCGCCAGTCTTCTCATCCTTCCAGCGTCTACGCCTGACTATCAGCGTCGCACGCTTGTCACGGATAGGAAAATCGGTGATGCGACTTTCCGGAAGAAAGCCGTTCTTTACATATGTGTGACCAGATTTCTTTTTAAGAATACGATCGCGTTCATCCAGACGAACACTGATACTATCTTCATGAAGTTCAAAACCTACAACTTCAAAATAATCCAACATCTCACGTGGAAACATCAACTTGACTAATGCTAAAAGTATCTTCTGTTCGTCTGTCATAACCTTTGTATTTATATATCTGCACAAAGGTATCACTTATTTATCGAAACACATACTTTTGCACCTGAGCCAGAAAAACGCACTCATAATGAATGCGTTTTAGTGTAAACAGGTATATCGTTCCCATTATTTTAGGTGCGATATGTAAGTTGTCGACATTCCGTATTTTATGAGAATTGTGTGCATTGCCCTTGTAACATGGGATTAAGGAATCAAATGTAAAAGTTGGTTGAGAAGCTGGCCTGGCAGTATTCACCAGCTGCTCGAGCTTCACCCAAAGGGTTCGCTCCGCCTGCTTTATGTCGGTGATGCATAAAGGGATTAAGCTGTCCGAATGATACACAAAAAAAGACTTTACAGTATTCTGTAAAGTCTTTTTTGTGGAGATAGTCGGAGTCGAACCGACGACCCCCTGCTTGCAAAGCAGGTGCTCTAGCCAACTGAGCTATACCCCCTTTTTTGTTTGCGGATGCAAATATGATACTTTTTTTTGAAACCGACAAATTTTTCTGCGGTTTATGCCATAAATTTTTTAATGACAATCTTTGCAAGGCATCCGAATGCCCATCCTGCCGTGAGTCCTACGCAGATACCTACGATAACGTCTCCCAGGTAATGCTTTCCGACAAATATTCTGCTTACAGCAACCATTGTCGCCCAGACATACATCCATGTTGCATAGCCTCTATACTTCAGTCTTTTGTCCAGTCTCAGGCCTATTACAGTACTTGTAGCAAGCCCGAAGGCGTTTGCTGCATGTGCTGAGAAGAATCCGTATTTTCCACCGCTTTCGAGTATGTGCAGACCGTTATGCAGCATATATGCATCGTTACATGGTCTTAATCTCTCTGTAGCTGCTTTGATAAGATTGGAGAATTGATCGCAGAAAGCAAATGTCAGCACAGCTGCTGCTACTACAATCAATCCCTTCCTCCAACCCAATCTCATCATGACAAATGCTATGATCAGAATATACATTGGAATCCATATCGGTATGTTCGTGAATATCAGCCAGATATGATCAGATATACCGGAATTCCAACTGTTCAGCAGCAGAGTAATCTGTTGGTCAAGATGATGTAGATTCTGCCAGAACATTATTCGTCCTCCTCTTCAGTAGTGGTGAACTGCTGATAGTATGGATGATCTGTGATGTCAGGAAGTACAGGCAGTACTTCTTCAATTGGTTTCTGCTCTTCAATCTCTGCCTGCAGAGCATCCCAGAGCATGTTCTTCAATTCGCTGATACCTTCCTGTGTGAACGATGAAATGAACACATGAGGTATATCCTCTGGTAAGGTGGCAGAAATCTCGCTCTTAAGCTGCTCGTCGAGCATGTCAGACTTTGTGATTGCAAGTACGCGGTCCTTTACAAGAAGTTCAGGATTGTACTCGCGAAGTTCGTTAAGAAGCACTTCATAGCCTTCTCTGATGTCATCCTGGTCAGCAGCTACCATGAACAGAAGAATTGAGTTACGTTCGATATGTCTGAGGAATCGCATACCGATACCCTTTCCTTCGTGAGCACCTTCAATGATACCTGGAATGTCAGCCATTACGAATGATTTGTCATCATAATAGCTTACGATACCGAGGTTTGGCTCCAATGTGGTAAAAGGATAGTCTGCAATTTTAGGTTTTGCTGCAGAAACAGTTGAGAGAAGTGTCGATTTACCTGCGTTAGGGAAACCTACAAGACCTACGTCTGCAAGGAGCTTCAACTCAAGGATGAACCAACCTTCTTCGCAAGGCTCACCAGGCTGCGAATATCTTGGAGTCTGGTTTGTAGCAGTCTTGAAATTGTTGTTTCCAAGTCCACCTCTACCACCCTTTACAAGAATTCTTTCTTCATAGGCCTCCACCATCTCAAACAGGATCTCTCCGGTTTCGGCGTTTTTGGCAACAGTACCTAGTGGGACATCAAGAATGATGTCCTCTCCGTTCTTTCCGTGCTGGAGCTGTCCGCTTCCCGATGCACCATGTTCTGCCATGATATGTTTGCGGTACTTAAGATGGATCAGAGTCCAGAACTGTGGATTTGCTCTAAGGATGATGTGACCGCCTCGTCCGCCGTCTCCTCCGTCAGGTCCACCTTTCGGAACGTATTTTTCTCTTCTCATATGAGTCGATCCCGGACCACCATTGCCGGAACGGCAAAATATCTTAACGTAGTCTATGAAATTGCTATCTGCCATAATCTTAATTTTTCGGCTGCAAAGATAATGATTCTTTTTTGTTTTGTATTAAGGAACAATGACCTTAAGTGCATGTTCCAATATCTTTATATTCAAGATATTTCCTGTTTCAAACCAGTCTCCGTCAGCATGTGCCGGACCCGGATGTGCTCTGGTTATCCTGATGTTTTTTCCTTTATAGCAATGGATATGAGGAGAAAGGTTTACCGTGCCTGTCATAAGTCTGTAGGCGAGCATCGGAATCTCAATATCCTTAAAATCCTCTACGACTGTAATGTCCAGAAGACCGTCGCTGCTGTCTGCAAGAGGAGTGACACGGGCTCCGTTTCCCCATTGGTCGGAGTTGCCGACTGTAACCATCACCCCTTCATGGACAATCGTTTTGCCGTCAAACTCGATCTCATATTTTTCGACATCATGGTGCTTCCATGTCTGTATGGCCTGATTGATATAGTTTGCCAGTCCGCGATGTCCTGATTTTGCGAATCGTTCGCTTATTATGGCATCCAGTCCTATTCCGCATACCGAGAAGAAATATCTGTCGTTTATTGTGCCGGCATCAAGATATTTTGTCTTTCCGGTCTCGATAATACTTATATTTCTGTTGATGTCGTGATTCAATCCAAGATGTAGAGCAAGTCCATCTCCACTTCCGCGAGGAATGATGCCCAATGTTTTGCCGGTACCGATCAGTCCTCTGGCCACTTCATTGACAGTGCCGTCTCCACCGACTGCAACAACTATCTCTTCTTCTGCCTCTCTTGCAAGTTTTTCCGCATGGCCTGCATATTCCGTATAGACGACCCTGCAGTCCTTTTTCTTTAGTCTGCTGACAACTCGGGTCTTGCTGCCGATGCCGGATATTGGATTTACAATGAACAGTATCATTCAAAGATATTCTTTTCTTCTTCGTAAATAGGACTCTCGATTCCCATGAAGTTCATGATGCTGTGGAATACATGGTATTGTCCCACCTTATCAAGGTCCTTGATGTTTGTCGCTTCATCCGAATCCCATACTATGAACGGAATCTCAATCTGCTCTCTTGGAGCCATCGACATCGGAACTCCGTGCATATAAAGGTTGTTTTCTCCGAGAGATTCCCCATGGTCCGAAACATACATCATACAGGTACGTCTCTGTGGTATATCCTTAAGAATCTCAATGACGGAATGTATGAGCCAGTCTGTGTACAGGATGCTGTTATCGTATGCATTAATGAGTTCCTGCGGGTCTGCCTTTGACATCTCCACAGTCGTACATACTGGTGTAAATATTTCAAAATCTGAAGGATACTTTTTAAAGTATGTTGGTCCGTGACCGGTGTTCGTGTGGATGATGATGAGTGTCTTGTCTTTGTCAGAAGCCAGGATGTCATCCTTAAGACCTTCAAGAAGAATTCCGTCATATCTTTCATCAGCTTCTGGATACCTCGCCTTAAGATCCTTTACCTTATTATATTTCTCAATATGGACAGGAGGCTCTCCCCAGTTGCTTGTCCTCCAACTTACATCCACTCCTGCCCTGTACATATAGTTCGGCAGAATCTCATACAGCTTGTTGACAGGACCATGATCAAGTATTGCTTTGACTCCTGCTGTTGTATAGGTGGCTGCTGCATCTGCAATGAGGGCAGTGACTCCGTCCTTGGATGTATAGGGATTGGTTTCCCTCTCATATCCGTAGAGTGAGAAGTGGTCCCTTCTTGCGGATTCTCCTATGATCAGTACGCATACGTCCTTGCTGTCTGTCGCTATCTTTGCGTCAGGAAGCAGAATCTCTTTTGCATTACGCTTCTTTTCTGCGCTGTAATACCTGAAGGTGTTGATGGTATATGACCAAGGCATGAGAAGACTTCCAAGCTCAGTGGAGTTCCTGTCTATCCATGGCCAGTTCTTCATGTGTCCGAGTGCTACGGCCAGTACGATTCCGAGTCCGGTTCCGACATTTGCCAGGAATCGTCTGAAAGATCCGTAAGTGACTTTCTGTGAAAACAGATAGATGCATGGCAGGATGCCGAGGAATATTACATACAATACTGCTGACAGGGAGAAGAAGCCAGATGCTTCAGAATACTGTGTGTTGAACACATTACCCATCATCTTGTCTGTGATGAGCACTTCGTAAGTATTTATGAAATAGAGTGTTACTGCGTCAGCTATAAACATGGACGCAAGTATGCACTTTCCTGCGAAGCGTCCGAGATAGAGGATGAGATAGTAGAAGAAGAAGTTCAGGGCAAGCATCAGCACTCCTAGACCGGCGAATATGAGTGCGCCGTTCAATCCTCCCTCAGTGTTTTCGAGAACAAGACGGAAGAAAGGGATATGATATGCGAGTACTGTAAATAAACTCAGCACTATGCAGAATGTGGTCAGCTTTATCTTGTTTTTAAGAAGTTTCATTTTCTTATCGTCTTAATAAGCAATGTTCCTGTGCATGCCAGAAGTGCAAGAATCAGGAGATTGTACAATATTGTCAGGATTATGCTGACTTCATGTTCTGTGCCTGCAGATGGGTAATCAGAGACGGATGCATCAAATCTTGCGAAAGGATTTGTGTAGATGACTTCTCCTTCCTGGAAATATGCGGTGAGTCTTGCGTATGAATCTTCCGGTCTCATTGTATATTCCAGAGCACTGGTGTCCTTTTGGATGAACAGGGTGATGTGATCCTGACCTGTGACCTTGATGCTGTCTGCTCTTTCTGAAAGATGTATATGGATATTATCCTCACGAAGACCGATGTCCTCAATGAACGGAAGGTCCTTGTTCTTGGCATATTTTATTTCCCAATCTCCATTTCCATAATCAGGAACCCTCATCGAATAATAGCAACCGTCCAGAAGAGTGTTCTTGATGTCCTCATAGGAGGCTGAAGGTGTGCACAGAAAATTACATCTTACAGCGATACTGCCGGATCTGTCCGGGTAATGAAGGTCGTCATTTGCAAGACCGAAACTGTAGTGTCCTGCGCTCAGAGCCCAATCCCAATATTCATTTTCAGTACTCTTGCCGCTGTCCAGCTCCATGATGCTGTAGCCGCTGAGCCTTTCCATAAGTCTGCGTGACGTTCCATTGGTCCTTAACGGATGGTTCATCTGAATGAAGTCGCAGTCTTTTCCAAGATGGTCAAGCTGACACTGCTTCTGGAATGCGAATACAGGAAGAAGGTTGTCATACCAGCTGACCTTATTGCTGCCGAACACGAGCTTATGGTATTTGAACAGATTGTATCCGTGTTCATATACGTTTACCTGCAGGGCAGGATCGAACGGATGCTCGGTCAGTTCGTTGTGGTTGGAAAATGTGACGATGTCGTATCCGAACTTTTCCAGAGCCTCGTAAACTTCTTCTGGTGTGAAATGGCATTCGTTAAGCAGACCATCCACTTTGGTGTGGGTGTGGAAGTTGGCTCTGCTCCAGCAACAGGTCGTATCGAGGTTTCTGTAAGGGTTGAATATGTCCGGACCGCTGAAAGGTTCAGGATGGGGGAATGTATAAACGAGACTGACGCCCGTTGCAATGATTGCCATCAGGGCTATCATTGCAACTGAAGCGACAGTCTTAAGGGATATGATAAATATCTTTTTTAGTATCTGCATCAGAATTTATCCATGACAGAGAATATGCGGTCACGAACTTCGTCGATAGTTCCGATTCCATCGATTTCGTTGTACTTGCCTGCCTTTGAGTAGTACTCGATAAGTGGCTCTGTCTGGTTGTGGTATGTCACTATTCTGTTGTTGATGATATCTTCGCTTGCGTCGTCAGCACGTCCTTCCTTGAGGGCGCGTCCCTTGATACGCTCCATGATCATCTCGTCAGGAATCATGATAGATACAGTAGCTGTTACTTCTGATCCGTTTCTTGCAAGAATCTGATCGAGTGCGTCAGCCTGTGGAAGAGTTCTTGGGAATCCGTCGAGGAGGAATCCGTCAACTCCTGTAACAGTCTTGAATTCGTTCTCGATCATTCCTTCAACCACTTCGTCAGGAACGAGGCATCCTTTCTCGATGAGGGTCTTTGCCTGGATACCGAGTTCGGTACCTGCTGCAATCTCCTTGCGGAGAAGTGCTCCTGTAGAGATGTGGTTGAGGTTGTATTTCTCTACCATAGCGGTCGCCTGTGTGCCTTTTCCTGCACCTGGAGGACCGAATAAGATGTAATATTTCATGTGTATAAGTCGTTTTATTTGTCTAATACGTAAATGTCTTTGAGGTTTCTTCCGAGCTCATCGTAATCAAGACCGAATCCTACGATGAAGTCGTTAGGGATTTCCATGGCAACATAGTCAAGCTTCACATCCTTCTTGTAAGCGTCCGGTTTGAGGAGAAGAGTACAGATTCTGGATTCTGAAGCACCCTTTTCTTCAAGAATCTTCTTGAGCTCTACGATTGTGTTTCCTGAATCTACAATATCCTCGATTACGATCACTCGTCTTCCTGTAATGTCAGCTGTGAGTCCTATAGCCTGCTTTACAGTACCGGTAGTACTTGTGCCTACATACGATGTCAATTTAGTGGATACCACCTGGCAGTTGAAGGTGAGACGCTTCATGAGTTCAGCGGTGAACATGATAGAGCCATTCAGAACACAGAGGAGAACAGGAATATCTTCGCATCCGTTGAAATCCTGGTTGATCTTCTCTGCTACAGCATCGATTGCTTCAGAAATCCTCTCATATGGAATGGAGGTCTTGAATGTTTTGTCTTTTAGTGTTATTCTGTTCATGGTTATCTGACGAAAATCATACAAATTTAATAAACGATTTATAAAAAAAAGAAAAATCTGAGGTTGTTTTAGCATAAAACAACGGACATTTTGCCTACTGATGGTAAATTCGGGAGGAATCTATCGGATTTGTTATGTGGCGAAAGAATATTGTGACGATTTTGATCCTTCTTGCAGCGCTCGATGTCGCTGCTCAACCTCCCGAGGAATTGGGACTTGATGAGTACGAAATGGAAAGACTGTCATACTATCAGGACAGGCCCTTGAAGATCAATCTTGCTTCTTCCTCATCCCTTCGCTCATGCGGCATGCTGTCTGCGTTCCAGACAGAGTCGCTGATCGATTACCGTTCCCGTCATGGGGATATAATGTCGTTTGCTGAACTTTCATGTGTCGACGGATTCTCTGAAGAAACAGTAAGAAGCCTAAGACCTTACATTTCTCTTGAAGGAGGCTCTGTCGGACAGAATAAGTCAGGATATAAACGCATAACCAACGACCTGGCAATGCGCGGATCATTGAAGTTTACCGATTCGTCGCCTGTATGTTCGTATAGCCTGAAGTACAGGCTGGGTGTCGGTGAGAGCCTGACCTTTGCATTGGCCACTTCCTCCTTTGCCCTGGAGTGGAAACCTGTTAAAGTCCCTGTAAGAGTGATCCTAGGTGACTATAATTCCAGATTCGGTCAGGGGTTGGCTCTGTGGAACGGAATGTCGATGACAGGACTTTTGACTATGTCGTCATTCTACAGGTCTGCCGCCGGTCTGAGCTCTTCATGGTCGTTTACCGGTAGTTCTGCACATACTGGAGTGGCATTAGAGTATTCACCATCAAGATTTCGGCTGTCAGCCATGTTGTCTCTTCCTGAATTAAAGACAAAGGGCTTTGGCGGATGTGGTATACTGCCTGCTGTAAATCTGGGATGGTACGGCAGGAATATGTGTTTATCCATGACTCATTACCTCGATGTTGTTACTTCCAGTGACAGGATCCCTGCATATATTTCTGACATGAAGACTTCAGCGGATATTTCCATGTGCATCAGAGGGGTTGATGCATTTTCAGAGGTGACATTCGATTGGGTGAATCAGGCCTTAGCAGCATTGGCCGGAACGAAATTACCAGTGGGGGAGTATGCCCGCATAGCTGTCCATTTAAGATATTATCCGTCCTCATACAATTCTTCCAGAAGTGCCGCGCCACGAACTGTGAGCAAATGTTCTAATGAATACGGAGCGTCTGTATGTTATGAGTATTCTCCGATGGCGAAGGCCTTTTCCTGCAGTGTGTCTTTGGATTCGGCATTTCTGCCTGATGCTAAATCTGACGGGTGCGAAAGCATACATACCCGCCTTCTGGCTGAAGGAGATATACGCATTTCTGAATCCGTGACATTGTCGCTTAGGCTGTCTGAGAGATACAGGACATGGGGGCGCCCATTCAAGACCGATATAAGAGCGGATGTTTCATGGTCCAATCCTCAGATATCTGTGACGGGCAGAGTCAATGTGCTGAACTATGTATCCACCGGTTTTCTGACCTTCCTTGAAGGTGGTTACAAGCGCGACAGGTTTTCTGTCTATCTCAAGCAGACCTTCTTTGTCGTAGACAATTGGGATGACAGGATATATTCATACGAACGGGATGCTCCGGGGAACTTTTCAGTCCCTGCATTTTATGGCAGAGGAGTGAATACCGCACTGATGCTTTCATGGAAGTTCACCCGATGGGGAAAGGTGTATCTCAAAGGAACCATGACATCCTATCCTTTCATGGAGCAGGAAAAGAAAAAGTCCGGCAGTGCCGGACTCAGATTGCAGTTTATAGTTTCGTTTTAGGTTATTTCTTAGGAATCTTTATTGTCATTCCAGGCTTGAGACTCGAGCTGCTGATGCCGTTGAAATCCATGATGTTCTGTGCACTCACTCCAGGGTAATTCTTGGCAATGCTGTAGAACGAATCGCCGCTCTTTACTGTATATGATATGTAATCACCGCTCTGAGAGGCAGCACTCTGAGTGCTTTGTGAAGATTTCTGAGACGATGCAGCAGATACTGTCAGCTTCTGACCTATCTGAATGTTGCTGCTGCTCAGATTATTCCATGCCTTGAGCTGTGCAACTGTACATCCATGTCTCTCAGCAATCTTTCCGAGTGTGTCTCCGCTTTTTACTGTATAAGCAGTTGCGTTTGAAGGAGCAGCTGTACTTGCAGAAGATGAAGACGATGATTTCGATGCTGAAGAAGGTGCGCTGCCACCTCTGTAGATCACCAGAGTCTGTCCTACGCGGATGTTATTGTTCTTGAGATTGTTCCATCTCTTGATCTGATCTACTGTACATCTGTGTCTGCTTGCGATTCTTCCGAGAACGTCACCGCTCTTAACCTTGTAGACGATTCTTTCGCCGTCAGCACCGTCAACTATCTTCTTGAGCGTTGCTGGGTTGAAGTACTCGTCAGCCTTATGTCTGTAGAGTGAATCCTCATGTTCGATGAACGCGTTTGTATAGTTGTATGGCAGTCTGAGTATGTATTCTCTTGAGTTGCCTGGAATGATGTTGTGGCTATACTGAGGGTTAAGGTTCTTAAGTTCGTCGAGCGGTGCACCAGTAAGTTCGCTTACCTGCTTGAGGTGGAGCATCTTCGTGATCTTGAATGTGTCCACATGTGCCGGCATCTCGACAGCCTCCGGCTTGATGCCATGCTCCTTGTAGTAAGTTATTGCATAGAGCGCTCCCACGAATGCAGGTACATATCCTCTGGTCTCTCTTGGGAGATAAGGATAGATGTCCCAGAATGCACGCTTTCCACCGCTTCTGCGGATAGCTTTGTTCACGTTTCCTGCACCGCAGTTGTATGATGCGATCGCAAGATTCCAGTCACCGAAGATCTCGTATGAATCCCGGAGATACTGTGCTGCGGCTTCTGCCGATTTGACAGGGTCGAGTCTTTCGTCAACATATGAGTCGATATGAAGTCCATACATCTTTGCTGTTGCATACATGAACTGCCACATACCCTTTGCTCCTGCTCTTGAAACAGCAGTAGGATTGAGGGCCGACTCGATTACAGCCATAGCCTTCAGTTCTTCAGGCATGTTGTATTTGTTGAGGATTTCCTCGAAGATAGGCATATAGTACTTTCCAAGACCGAGGATGTTGGCCATCTTAGTCGGCATCTTCTCCGAATAAAGGATGATGTAGTTCTTCACTACGTCATTGTATGGAAGAGAGATGAATGAATTCATCTGCTTGATCCTCTCAATATATACCTCGTCCGGTACATTTGACTGGAATCGTACGGAATCCATATCATACTCGCTTATGTCCTCCGCATTTACGCGGCTGTGTACATACCAGATGTTCAGAAGACTGTCAGAAATCTCGGCTGTATAGTCTTCCGGATTGATTCCTGCTGCGCTCTTCTCTTCATTCTCTTCGTACAGTTCAATCATCTCGTTAGTGATGCTGTCTGTATATTCAAGTTCGCGCTTGTATCTTGCAAGCTCCTGCTTGAGTGAATCCAGTTCTGCTCTAAGCTGCTTGTTTTCCTTACGTATGCGCGCACTCTTCAGAGTTTCTGTCGTCTTGTTTTCCTGTGCTGATGCCGTTACAGCAATTACGGCCGCAGCTACGGCCGTGATTATTCTTTTTATGTTCATTATGTATACTTATTTCATAGTTCAGAACCTGAATCCCAATCTCATTCCGACTGCATTATTCATCGGATTCGTTGTCGGAATCGTATGCATCGCATACTCGTTGTAAGGAGATATGAGAGCAGGTTCCACGTTCATGGTTATATCGTCAGTCACTTCAAAATCGTGCATATAGGCAAAGACATTTGCGTCAATGACCTGAAGCAGATATACAAGTACCGTAGCTAAGATCGAGTAGTCTCGATATCGACGATAAACGTCCCTATACCATTTTGCTGTCTCTGCGTTGATAGGAACATTAGAACTTATTTCCGGATCTGTGCTGGTCGCTTCATTGTGTATTCTCTTGAACCGCTTGTAGTTGGTGTCATAGTTCATGAGAAGATGTGTCGATACTAGGAGACCCCCCCAATAGATCGGAACCTTGAATAGTTCTCCGTTGTATATCTGTCCCAGTCCCGGAAGGAGGGCAGAGTAGAGTGTAGATCTTCCCGGTAAAGGATCCCTGTCGCTTTCAAAGTTTATGACTCCGTCCAGAAGTGATCCCCAATATACAAGGCCTGCTCCTGCAAAGAGCCATGTAGCAGTGGTCTTGTCTGTTGTGTTTCCTGTCTTGTTGTATCTGTGCAGGTAGTAGCCACCCGTTCCGGCAAGTGCTCCGATTCCTCCATATACGATAGGGAGTTTCCAGTAGTCTTTGTTATATATCTGGGCTGTGCCTGGAGCGAACAGTGAACCTGCGAACATTGTTCCGATATCAATCTCCTGTTTGTGTGCGATACCGCGCCCCCAGTCCTTGAACGAAAAAAGCTTGTCCGCAGTATCTGCTACGGATGTAGAATCGCCTTTTGCGTTGTATGTCTGCTGGAAAGCTTCTTCCTTGAACTGGGCGTTACCTTCAACGGCAAAACCTGTAAGGAAGACAATCAATGCGATTATGTATCTTGTTATTCGTCTGTTGTGCATTTCTCTATTGCCTTGAGGAACTTTCTGATCTCTTCGTCGGAGCTGAAATGAATTGTCATCGATCCCTTTCCACCGGCGCTTCTCTTCAGGCTGATGTTGTTTTCAAAATACTTGCCTACTATTTCCAGAACCTTGAAGTATTCGTCCGGGAGCTCCTGACCCTGATCTTCACCGGCTTTCTTCGGCTCGGACAACTTCTTTATCTTTTCTTCAAGCTGTCGTACAGACATATCGTCCTTTATCACAAGGTCACAGAGATATTCCTGAAGCTTGACGTCGTCGAGTCCCAGAAGGACTTTCGCATGACCGACGCTGAGAAGTCCTACCTTAAGGTCGTGCTGGATCTTTGCAGGAAGCTTGAGCAGACGGAGGAAGTTTGTCACCGATGCTCTCTTCTTTCCAACCCTTATCGCCATCTGTTCCTGAGTGAGGCTGCACTCTTCAATGAGTCTCTGATAGCTCATCGCCACTTCGATAGGGTCAAGGTCTTCTCTCTGGATATTCTCAACGATGGCCATCTCAAGCATGCCCTGGTCGTTGGTGTCCCTGATGTATGCAGGAATCATATCCATTCCCGCCATCTGGCATGCCCTGAATCTGCGCTCTCCGCTGATGATCTGATAACGGCCGTCAGATTTGCGTCTTACTGTTATAGGCTGTATGAGACCGAGCGTCCTGATGGATTCAGCAAGTTCTTCAAGAGCCTCCTGTCCGAAACTCATTCGCGGCTGGAACGGATTCGGCTCTATCATGTCCATAGGGATGCGAAGGATGTCCGCAGTACTCTGCTGCGGCTGGTTGTCGGTTCCTACCACCTCCTTATTTACATATCCGACAGGTTTTCTAATCTGACTGAGGTCCGCATCGCCGCCAAGCAATGCTCCGAGACCTTTTCCCAATCCTCTCTGCTGTTTGCTCATCTCGATCTTATTAACTGTTCTTTTCAAGTACTTCCTTTGCAAGGTTCAGGTAGTTTGTCGTACCGTTGCAGATCACATCGTAAAGAATGATCGGCTTACCGTGCGACGGTGCCTCACTGAGTCTGATGTTTCTCTGGATGATGGTGTTGAATACCATTCCGCCGAAATGTTCACGCAGCTCTCCAAGCACCTGGTTGTGCACCTTTGTTCTTCCGTCAAACATCGTAACGAGGAATCCTTCGATCGTAAGGTCAGGATTCGGTTTACCCTGAACAAGTCTGATGGTCTGAAGGAGTTTGCCGAGTCCTTCGAGTGCGAAGAATTCCGGCTGTACCGGTATGATGATCGAGTCAGCTGCTGTAAGTGAGTTCACTGTGATCAGACCGAGGGACGGAGAGCAGTCGATGATGACGTAATCATACTCGTTCTTCAATGGTGCAAGAGCATTCTTGAGGACTGACTCTCTGTTCTCGTCTCCAAGCATCTCGATTTCCGCTCCCACGAGGTTAATGTGGGACGGAATCATATGGAGATTTGCTATTTCAGTCTGGATAAGCGTATCCCTGATATCTATAGCTCCGATAAGTACTTCGTATAAGGTTCTCTTCTGGTCGTTGTCCGGAGAAAAGTTGAGGCCGGAAGTCGTATTTGCCTGAGGGTCAGCGTCAATGATGAGCACCTTCTTCTCGAGGACTGCCAACGATGCGGCCAGGTTTATTGCTGTGGTAGTCTTGCCGACTCCACCTTTCTGATTTGCTATTGCTATTACTTTTCCCATACTGTTTTTCATTAGGACATAATCCCTGCAAAATTACGAAATTTATTTCAGACATAGACTTAAATTGCTACATTTGTTGATAAATTCTTGAAGTATGAAAGGTTCAGATAGAAAGGATATCTGGTTGGTTGTCGTCAATGTCTTTGCGGCATCCAGAAAGGCCGGTTCCATATGGAAAAAGGCTGCTGTAATGCTTGAGGAGACGGGTGTGCCTTTCAAGGTACGCTTTACCGGAGGGCATGACAATGCTGCTGCCATCAGCAGGAAAGCCTGTGCCGAGGGCTACAGGAAGTTCATCGCTGTCGGCGGTGACGGAACTGTCCATGATGTACTGAACGGTATAGCTGTACATGTCGAATCTTCTGCAGATTCAGGCTTGTCCTTTTCTGATTTCATACTGGGTGTTCTGCCTGTCGGTTCGGGAAATGACTGGGTGAAGTCTACCGGTGTTCCGCGCAATATAAAGGGGGCCGTAGATGCCATTGCCAAAGGATGTACCGGACTTCAGGATGTTGTCAGAGTCGAGGCTCAGGATACAGTGTCATATATGGCGAACGTCGGTGGAGTCGGACTTGATGCCAGAGTCTGTGAGATTGTCAATCGCAAAAAGGAACAGGGTTACAGGGGTAAGAAACTGTATGTCAGCGCCTTGCTGTATTGTATAAAGAACCGTCTGCCGGTGCGTGCGCGTATTGTGTGTGACGGTAAGGAAGTCTTTTCCGGAAAATATCTGTCCATAGCTTTCGGAGTAGGAAAGTATTCCGGCGGAGGGATGCAGCAGACTCCTCTTGCCGAGATTGGCGACGGACTGCTGGATATCACCGTCATACCGGATATCCCTATGTGGACTATCGTGAAGGAGATCTCGAAACTGTTTACAGGATCATTCCATAAGATCGACGTGCTTACGATGGCGAAATGTAAGGAAGTCCTGGTCATTCCGGAGAGCGAAGCCGATGCTGAACCTGTTGAGGTCGACGGCGAAGTGACAGGACGTGCGCCTGTCTGCATGAGGGTTCTTCCTCAGCAGATAAATGTCATCATGCAGGATCCACGTTGATGGTCAGATGACCTTCATATTTCCTTTTCTTTTCGAACTCCTGAACAATTCTGGTGAGAGCCTTCTTGTTCATAGAAAGGTTCCTGTCCTTCTTCATGCTGATTCGCATGACTCTTATATGCTGGTCAGCAACCTTGTCGACTACCGGAGCGTACGGACCCGTCACGTCGAAGCGGCCTCTGAGCGATTGTGCAAGTTCCGATGCGTGTCTTTCTGCCCTGTCTTCAAATCTGTCACGGATAGAAATCTCTATGATTCGGGTGTATGGAGGGAAGTCAAAGTCTTTTCTTTCCTGAAGCAGCGACATGTCCGCTCCGGAAGCCCTTTCTGTTCCGATCATGCTGTAGACAGGATGCTCTGGCTGCGATGTCTGGATCACGAAAAGTCCTTTACGTCCTCTTCTGCCACATCGTCCTCTGAACTGTTCCAGAGTCTGAAGTGCCTTTTCGTCCGCACGGAAATCCTGAATGCCGAGGAATGTGTCTGCAGTTATCACAACCACAAGGCTGAGACCTCCGAAGTCAAAGCCCTTGGTCAGCATCTGAGTGCCGATGAGTATGTCGATATTACCCTTGCCGAACTCTCTGATGGTCTGCGTCTCGAACGATTTGTTCTGAGCTGTGTCCCTGTCAAGTCGGGCAATGCGTGCCTGAGGGAACAGTGCCGCCACTTCCTCTTCTATCTTCTGTGTGCCTGCTCCCAATGGCTTCAATGCTCCTGAACATTTCGGACATTTTCCGGTATATGGCAGCTGCTTGCCGCAGTAATGGCACAGCATCACTTCTTGTCCGCCGCTCTTGTGCAGGCTCATGCTTACGTTGCAGTGCGGACATTTAGGGATCTCTCCGCATTCGTCGCACTGCATCGACGGTGCCCATGCCCTCCTTGAACGAAGAATCATTACCTGTTCTCCATTATTCAATGCGTTCTGAATATGGCTGATGAGCTTGCGGGAGAAATTACCGCACATTCCGCGCTTCCTTCTTTCCGCCTTCGTGTCGATTATCTCGATGTCTGAATCTTCAGTGCCGTGGTATCTTTCCTTGAGAGCGACCAACACATGTCTTCCGCATCCGCAGTTGTACAACTCTTCCAATGAAGGCGTCGCTGATCCCAGCAGTATGTTGCATCCATGTATCTGGGACAGCATCAGTGCTGTGTCGCGTCCGTTGTATCTTGGAGCAGGGGAGTCCTGTTTGTATGAACTGTCATGCTCTTCGTCGACGATGATGAGCCTGAGGTCATGATGCGGGAGGAAGAGGGAGGATCTGGTGCCGAGAACGATATATCCGTGGCCGGAACGCATGATTTCGGCAGTGCTCCTTCTGCTTGCAGCAGTTTCTGCTGAATGGAAAACCAAAAGTCTCTCTCCGAAATGTTCGGAAAGTCTGTCTTCGAGCTGTCTGCTTAGCGCAATTTCAGGGACCAGATATAGGACGTTGCCGCCTTTTCTGATAGCCTCATGTGCACACTTTATATAGATTTCAGTCTTTCCTGAGCCGGTGATTCCGTTCAGGAGTACAGGTTTCTTTGCCTTGAAGGCCTCCTGTATCTGTCTTTCAGCGTCTTTCTGTGCCTCGCTGAGGATGATGGAATTTTCCGGACCAGGTGCCTCGGCTGTATGTGAGCAGTTTTCTGCGGCTGAATTTCTTTCCGCAGCTTCAAGAGCCTCTGCAGCTGTTGCGAGTTCCTGTCTGAGCTTTGCGGCCTCTTCGCCAAGCTTGACTTTTGTTTTTGTGCCTTCTTTAGCCTTCGATTCCAGCTCTTCCTTTTTTCTGAGCCTTTCCTTTATCCTCTCGACCTTAAGCCTCATGGAGTCGAGCAGTCTTTCTTTGCGCGCCCTGGACTTTGCGAGGGAAGCGGCATGGGCTTCTTCGAGATTGATCTTGCTTACGGGGTAGGCTGCCTTGTACACCTCTCCTATGGTACAGAGGTAATACTCGGAAACCCTTCTCCAAAGTTCTATCTCGTCCTGGAGTATTCTTTCAAGTCCGTTTTCGATGTCTTCTATATCCTTTATCTTCGAAGCCGCCGTGTCAGGGCAGATTCCTACTGCACTTACAACTCCGGAGTAGGGCTTGTTTGCAAACATCACCTTTACTCTATCTCCTATAACTACATCTTCCGGAGAAATTTCTTCCGGAATGCTGTAGCAAGGCTCCCACTCGAGTTTGAGCGGAAGAATGACAGATATGTAGGTTTTTGCTCTCATAATCCTTGCGAAGATACATATTTTGCAAGGAAAATGGGACTTTTATGCATAAAACGACATATTTTTTGAAAAAAGATTCAAAAAAGTTTGCAGGTTAAATATTTTTGCCTACCTTTGCAATCCCAATCGAAAGTTAGGGTAGTTCTAAAGAAAATTTGGTGCCATAGATCAGTTGGTAGAGCAAAGGACTGAAAATCCTTGTGTCCCTGGTTCGATTCCCGGTGGCACCACGACGAAACCGCAATAGAAGTGCTTCTGTTGCGGTTTTTTGTTGTTTTTGGCTCAATTTTGTATCACTATATGTATAACTGTTTTGATACGTCCTGCAATTAAATTTCCAAATTTGATACTCCCTGCAATTACAAAATCGGCCTTCTGCGCACTTCTAATCCACTTTTGAAACTCTTTGCGATCACTTTTGCTAGCTCATTTTTTGTATAACTATTTGTATAACTGTGCTTTATTCGTCTTTAAAAACTCTCTTTATCGATTTTCGTGTTGTGGATTCCCCGAAGGAATCGAATCTCTGGCGATATACATAGTAAAATATTACAGAAACACTGCTGGTTACATATATTTCAGATTCATACGATTCCATTTCAGAGATTATACGGAAATTCTTGGAAAGGTGTAGATTGACAATGCTTGAAAAGCTAGGAAAGGTGATTGTTGTTCTTCTAGATATACGTGTAATGTCTTGAAGTATTGGACAATACGCCAGGATTATTCTTAAGAGTATATGTCTTACTCTTGAAACAATAGTTTTCCAATCTGTAGTTTCACAATTGTGCATTCAATGCATTTGATGCATCTTAAGTGGCTTACAAGGGTATCTATACATTATTCGGGACAAAAGTTGCTGTGTTTAGGGACAAAATATTATGCATTTGTCCCGTATTTGTTAAAATTATTACTATTTTTGTCCTGAATGAAACGATAAATGTTGTTGCTAAATGGACGGAGGAATAAATTATGACTATACAAGTAGAAATATTGCAGTTCCTGCACTATAATCCATCATCAAGTAGGGTGGAGATTTCAGCAGGTTTATTGGAGGCTCCGAATGAGAGAACTCTGAAACGAATTATTGCGGATCTTGTTCAGAACGGGGATGTCCAGGTAGAAGGTAAAGGAAAGGCTACGAGATATTCTTTGTCTGCTCAAGCATACTTGATGATGCCTTTGGATATAGATACTTACTTCATCAAGGATGTTGATGAACGAGAGGTGGAAAAGCCCTGTGCGCGTGACCCCCGAAGCCCAAGTGCCGTTGACCCTCGAAAGCAAGTTTAGAATGACCCCTATAAAGTCCTAGCCGGCGGGGTCATTTTTATTTTGCCCTACTACTTATCTCCTTTACGTGCCTTA
>JAFZFH010000141.1 GCA_017555965.1 Bacteroidales bacterium | reverse complement strand
TTCTTTATCCAGCATCTCTCGACCTTTATCGGTGAGAATATAGCTGCGGCGGCGACCTTCCACTTTCGTCTCGCGGATGAAACCTTCCGCAAGAAACTGCTCCAGCAGATTATACAGTGTACCGGAGCCGACACTGACACGGTTTCCAGTCATGGCAGGAACCCGGTCCAGAATGTCCATACCATAACATTCGTTCTTGAGACACAGCAGCACATAGAACATCTGCTCTGTCAACGTCTGAAATTTCGCTCTTGGCACATGACCACCTCCTATTCTCGAATATCGAGTATTTACATCCCTATTATATTCTCGATTATCGAGAATGTCAATAGAAATAAGAAAACTGACCCACTAATTTGTGAGCCAGCTCTCGAATTATGTTTGATTTCTCCGACGATACCACTCTTTCCAGAAGGTGAGGTATCCATCTCGATCAAAGATATCCTTTGGAATGATCTTCGGTGTAGATGTGCGGTAGTAATGCTCAATCAGGTCAGCAAAACGGCAGACTTCTTCGCGGTATTGTGCAATGGGCACACTCACTTCATATCCATCTTCCAGAATGAGTCTGACGCAATCGCCGGCATGAATAACCGACCAGTCGATACTATTTGGACAGCCACTGATTACCACTTCGGTTAGCTCATCATTGGCTATCAGCGTGTGGCCGCAGCAGGGGAGCATCTGGTTGTCTTGATCAATGACATGATCTTCCGTCAGGGACTTCAGAAGATAGAGCGCTGTGGCACTGACTGTGCATTCATCATATTCCAGCTTGCGGTTGCCGATATATGCAACGGCATCTCCATGGAGGCAGAGGTCATCCGGATCGTTGATGGGATCGTCCATCCAATGCAATTTCTTGACTTCGATGCTGAATGTATTCATACGCGCTCTTCTTTCTCTCATTCTCATTTTCTATATTTTACTTGAATCAAGGCTGGCTTTCAAGAAAAATCCTGTAAACTTTCAAACCGTTGACTTTTATGATAAAATATTTCTGGTAACCCGCAATGAAATCTCGAAAACGTCGAGTAGATGGGTGAAGGGCCCTACAAGAAAGACAGGAGGTGAGCAGATGGATGACGAATTGATCGTGAAGCTGTATTGGGATCGGTCTGAGAACGCGATCTCAGAAACAGACCGAAAGTATGGCGCATACTGCCACAGTATTGCCTACGGTATTTTACAATCCAAAGAAGATGCCGAGGAAAGTGTCAACGATACATATATGGACGCATGGAATTCCATGCCGCCCCATCGCCCTTCCATTCTGGCTACTTTCCTTGGTAAGATTACCCGTCGGATCTCCATCGACCGCTGGAGAAATCTGAACCGCATCAAACGGGGCGGGGGAGAAGTCACACTTGCGCTGGAGGAACTGGAGCAGTGCGTTGCCGGCAGCCAGGACGTAGAAAAAGAGATTGAGAAGAAAGAGCTGGTACAGGCTATCAATCGGTTCCTGGATACGCTTCCCGCACCGGAACGGCGGGTGTTCCTTGCCCGGTACTGGTATATGGACTCTATCCAGGAAATCGCATCCCATTTTAAGTTCTCCCAGAGCAAGGTTATGTCGATGTTGTTCCGAACCCGGAATAAACTGCGCAGGCTACTTGAGAAGGAGGGTTACCTATGAAATCCGATGAATTACTCGACGCCATCGGCGAAGCAAAGGACGAGTACGTCCAGGATGTAAGAAATGCAAAAGTAAAGAAGATACCCGGCTGGGCAAAATGGACCTCTGCCATTGCGGCCTGTCTGGTCCTCACCATTGGTGTAAGTTTGTTCTTTGGTGGAATGGGTGGTAATGCAGGTGCTGGTGGCAGCGGACACGAAGATGTAAGTACCTTTATGTCCTATGCTGGTC
>JAFZFH010000140.1 GCA_017555965.1 Bacteroidales bacterium | reverse complement strand
TGAAGTCCCATCACGACGACGCCCGCCGCCGATCCGATGATCAGCATACTGCCTCCTGTGCCTGCACTGTAAGCAAGCAGCTGCCAGAACGTACCGTCTATTCCATAGACAGCCACGTTTCCGGCAGCTGTCATTGTATCCGCCACCATAACTACATCATACATTCCCATACAGCTTGCTACAAGCGGTACGTTGTCGATGATTGCAGAGAGAATGCCTATTATTCCTGTGATGATGTACGGGTTGCTGTTGAATGTCTTGTCAAGTGTTGTGCCCAATGACTTGAGTGCTCCTGTCTCCGATACGGCAGCGACTGTTGTGAGAATTCCAAGGAAGAACAGTATCGTGCTCAGGTCAATCTTGTGTAGCAGGGCAGAGACGTCGGGCAGATGTCCCTGAGGGATGTCCTGGTATTTCTTCTGTTTGAAAATGAATTCTGTCACCACCCAAAGCACTGCCAGAATCAGCAGTATGCCCATAAAGGGAGGCAGGCCTGTCACAAATCTGAACACAGGTACAAGAAGAAGCCCTCCGACGCCAACGCAGAATACTGCCACCCTTTCTCTGGAACTTATCTCGATCTCTGTAAGGCTGTGTGCGTTGCCGTTGAACTCCTTCTTGGCGAGTTTGCCCTTAAGGAAGAAACTTAGTATGACAGCCGGCACTATGACAGATACAAGAGCCGGAAGGAACAGAGCCTTTATGACTCCGAATGTGCTTATGTTGCCCTTTACCCACAGCATAATGGTGGTGACATCGCCGATAGGGGAGAATGCGCCTCCGCTGTTGGCCGCAACAATGATCATCGATACATAGAAGAGCTTGTCTCTTCTGTCATTGACCAGTTTGTCAGTAACCATCGTCATCACAATGGCTGTGGTCATATTGTCCAAAACCGCTGACAGGATGAAAGTGATGAGTGTAAGTTTCCACAAGAGGGCAATCTTAGTCTTGGAAACCAGTTTCTCCCTTACGAAACTGAAGCCTCCGTTGGTGTCGACCACCTCGACGATCACCATCGCTCCCAGCAGGAAAAACAAGATTTCGGAGGTCTCTCCCAGCGTTCTCGTAAAGGTGCTGATATTCTCGGGAGAGGCTCCGAAACCTATATAGAACAATGTCCAGCATAGAACTGCCATCATAAGTGCTACAGCGGTTCTGTTGATTCTGGTTACATTTTCCATTGCGACCATAATATAGCCAGCAATGAAGATACAGATTATCGCAGTCGTCATAATCGGTATTGTCAAGTCCGTTTCACCTTGACAATCCAAAACCTGCACCAAACAAAAAGTCCAGCCGGGAAATCGGTTGGACTTTTCTGTTTTATGTAAAATGTCGTTTACTGCTCGTCAACGCCCTGGTCGTCAGCACCGCCCTGTGGACCTGCCTGACCCTGGAACGGACCCTGAGGACCTGCCTGGCCAGCCTGAGCTGCCTTTGCCATATCCTCAGAAGCTGCGTGCCAAGCGGCCTCGAGCTCTGCGTTGTACTTCTCGATGTCAGCGATGTTCTGAGCCTTCACTGCATCCTGAAGCTTGTTCTTGGCCTCCTCGATAGCTGTCTTCTTCTCAGCAGGAATCTTGTCGCCGTACTCCTTGAGGTTCTTCTCAGTCTGGAAGCACATACCGTCAGCGTTGTTGATCTTGTCGAT
>JAFZFH010000139.1 GCA_017555965.1 Bacteroidales bacterium | reverse complement strand
TCAGTAATCTGCTTTGACTTTACCCACTTTCCTTCCTCAGGAATTGGAGCTGGACCGTGGTTAGGTCCCTTCTTTACGCAGCACATCTGCTGCACTTCGTGTGAATAAACCATAATAGTACTATTGTTTTATAAAACGTGTGTTCAAAAAAACGTGTGTTCAAAACCACGCAAAGATAATAATTTTTCAGAAAGGCTCACTATATTTGTAGTATGAAATTCAAGATAGATTCGGAATATAAGCCGTCCGGCGACCAGCCTGCAGCCATCAAGGGAATCTGCAACGCTCTTGAAAGCGGTGTGGATGCGGTCACTCTGCTTGGTGTGACAGGATCCGGAAAGACCTTCACGATGGCAAATGTCATCGAGAAGCTGCAGCGCCCGGCTCTTATCCTCAGCCATAACAAGACCTTGGCTGCACAGCTGTACGGTGAGTTCAAGTCGTTCTTCCCGCACAACGCTGTGGAATATTTCGTATCATACTATGACTACTATCAGCCGGAGGCCTATCTTCCGGTGACTGATACATATATCGAGAAGGACCTGAGCATCAATGATGAGATCGAGAAACTCAGGTTAAGTGCAGCGTCTTCGCTTCTTTCAGGAAGACGAGATGTTATCGTAATTTCCAGTGTGTCATGTCTTTATGGTATCGGTAATCCTGCCGATTTTCATGAGCAGACCGTCCATGTCAAGAGAGGGGAGCGCAGAAGCATGACACGACTGCTTTATCAGTTGGTAGACGCCCTTTACTGCCGCACAGAGACCGACTTCAAGCGAGGCACATTCCGTGTTCGAGGAGATACCGTCGATGTGTGCATCGGATATGGTGAAAATGCGGTCCGCATCGAATTCTTCGGCGACGAAGTCGATGCCATCTCCGTTATCGAACCGATGACGGGCGCATTCATCGATGAACTCGACGAAATATCGATCTACCCTGCAGGAAACTTCGTGACCACTAAGGAACGCAGCATCAAGGCCATCAGCCAGATTCAGGACGATATGATGGCACAGTGTGAATATTTCCAGGAAATCGGTAAGCATCTCGAGGCCAAGCGTCTGAAACAGAGGGTGGAATATGATCTCGAGTTCATAAAGGAAATGGGATATTGTCCCGGCATCGAGAATTATTCCCGTTATTTCGATGGTCGAAGCGAAGGCATGAGGCCGTTCTGTCTGATCGATTATTTCCCGAAGGATTTCATTACGTTCATCGATGAGAGCCATGTGACTCTTCCGCAGATCCGTGCCATGTACGGCGGAGACCATTCGCGAAAGTCGGTGCTTGTGGACTACGGTTTCCGTCTGCCGGCGGCAGCGGACAACAGACCGTTGAAATTCGATGAGTTCGAGGAGATTACAGGACAGAAGGTGTTCGTGAGCGCGACCCCTGCCGAGTATGAGCTCGAGAAGTCGGAGGGACTTGTGGTCGAGCAGGTTGTACGACCTACAGGTCTGCTTGATCCTCCTATTGAGGTGCGTCCGATCGAAAATCAGGTCGATGACCTTCTGGAAGAGATCAGGAAGAGGGAAGAGCTTGATGAGCGAGTTCTGGTTACGACACTTACTAAGAGAATGGCAGAGGAGCTCGAGAAGTACTTCACGAAGATGGGCGTACGTTGCCGCTATATCCATTCGGATGTGGATACGATGGAGCGTGTGGAGATCATCGAAGACTTCAAGAACGGACTCTTTGATGTGCTGGTCGGCGTCAACCTCCTTCGTGAGGGACTTGATATACCTACTGTGTCGTTGGTGGCGATCCTCGATGCTGACAAGGAGGGTTTCCTGCGAAGCGGCCGTGCATTGACTCAGACTGCAGGTCGTGCTGCAAGAAATGTCAACGGACTTGTCATCATGTATGCCGACAACATCACGGATTCTATGCGTCAGACCATCTATGAAACCGACCGTCGTCGTGCCAAGCAGATGGAATACAACAAGATGCATGGCATCACTCCGACCCAGGTGGCAGTCAAGAAGAATATACTTCTGGAAGAAGCCGGCACAGAGGTCAAGCAGCGTAATCCTCGTCTGGCAAATACCGTCAACGGAAAAGTCAGTGCAGCAAACTCATACGACGATCCTATCTACATCCCGGATCCTACTGATCTTGGAAAGGGCTCTGTCAGCGTAGGTCTCGGACACGATTCGAAACGAGAGTCTAACTCGGCATTTGTCGACGGATACCTTCAGGCCGACCTTGCGGCTGTCCTTCAGGATCCTGTCATCCGTTCGATGTCCCGCGATCAGGTGGAGAAGGCAGTCGAGCAGGCAAAACGCAATATGCAGAAAGCTGCAGCCGATCTCGACTTCCTCGCCGCCGCCAAGTATCGTGATGAGATGTGGGCACTTCAGCAGTACCTCAAGGTATGGAAAGTCTGATGCCCGATCAGGTCGGGCATGAGGCCAAGGTCGGTCATGACGCCAAGGTCGGTCATGACGCCCAAGCTGGACATGACCGCATCATATGAACCACCAACTTACGCGCTGACTTGGTGGTTCACTGTATGAATAAGTGCATTTTACCTGGAAAACTGCAGTCGAACCACCGACTCAGACGTTAATCACGTGGTTCGTGTGTAAATCCTGAACTGCGCGGTCCACGTGATGGTCAATTGGGTGGACGGAATGTACATATTGATGTGCGCCCCTTTTGTTGGACGGTTTAACTTCAGATATTGATTTTGCTGTCACGGAATGGCAGTTTTGAAGGACGGCTTCTGGAAACGGAAGGGTTTTACTAGGGGAAGGCAACATCGCTGGCAAAAACGCCCGCCAGCGATTCGATCCGGACTACGCAAGCTACGCCCAAGGGCTTGCTCCGCCCGGCTCGTGCCTGTGGTTCGATGCCCGATCAAGTCGGGAATGACGCCAAGGCCGGTCATGACAACGAAGCTGGGCATGACACCCAAGGTCAGGTGTGACAATGGAAGGCCGGGCATGACACCCAAAGCCAGGCATGACGCCAAATCTGGGCATGACGAGGGAAGGTCGGGCATGACCGCTTAATGTCTGTGAATGACCCTTTGGAGAATACGGAGACCACTATATTTTGAAACCGTGCTAGCCCCCTGGCCGCAGGGGGAGGGGCCCACGAAGTGGGAGGGGTTGTTTCAAAATATAGTGGTCTTCGTGTATGTCTACACAGACTATTTGCAGACCATGATGTCGAGGATCATGTTGTCGGTATTCTGCATGCCGACCGATCCGATGCGACCGAGGTTCTGGATGGTCTTCTCGATATCCTCCTCGATGATGCCGTCATGTGACGAGATGCAGATGCCTTCGCGTGCGAGGACTGCTGACTGGAGAGCTGACGAAACGCCTGACGCAACCTTCATTGCACATCCCACCTTGGCACCGTCGCACACCATTCCTGTGATGTTGCCGATCATGTTCTTGATTGCGGCGCAGATCTGATCATAGTCTCCTCCGCGAAGATATACAAGACCACATGACGAACCTGTCGATGCAATCACGCAGCCGCAAAGAGCAGAAAGCTTGCCGAGATAACCCTTGATGTGGATAGCGATGAGGTGGCTGAGAACCAGAGCTCGTGCGAGCTGCTCGTCGTCTGTGCCATAACGGATAGAGTATGCGATTACAGGCATGGTTACCGTGATACCCTGGTTACCGCTGCCGGAATTACTCATGGCAGCAAGAGTGCAGCCAGCCATACGTGCATCTGAAGCAGCAGCTGTCAAAGCCATCGCGTAGCAGAGGAAGTCGCCTCCGAACACCTCACGATTGTCGTCGAGGTTGATGGCCCAACCGACCTTAAGACCATAGGTTCCCTTCATGCCCTCCTGTGCAAGAGCCATATTCAACGTACGTGATTCAAGGATGAACTTGATATCCTCGTATGCGACAGTTGAAGCGAAATCTAGGATCTCGCGGACTGTAAGCTTGTAGTCAAGGGTTGTCTTCTGGTCTGTGCTGTCAGCAACAGAACCTGCCTCAGAACTGAAGAGGACGCAGCCGTCAAAGCTGGTCTCTACGATGCCGTCATGGTTGTCCTGGATTACCACGCTTGCGCAATGATTCTCTCCGAACACCACGCTTGCCTTGACATAAAGTTTATGTGAAGTCTCTGCCAGTCCGACTGTAACTGCTTTGCACTCAACGAGTTCCTTTGCTCTTGCTATTGAGGCCTCGTCAAGGTCGTTAAGCACTTCCAGACCATATGAGGACCTGCCGCATACAGCTCCGAGAGCAGCGGCGATATGGAGTCCGACCATACCGGTGCCAGGGATACCTACTCCCATACCGTTCTTGAGGATATTACCGCTGACCTCGATACGGAGATCGTATCCGTCAGAGTATCTCCACTCATGATAGTCCAGAGAACACTTGCTCTGAGCTATCTCCATAGCCTTTGCTGTTGCAAGCGCTACTGCAATCGGTTCTGTGCAACCGAGAGCCGGCTTTACTTCCTTCTTGATCAGTTCAATGATTTCGGCTTGTCTTGCTGTCATCTGTTGAAAAATTCTAAGGTTAGTCTTAATATTCCGTTTATATCTTTTTCTGAAGTCAGAGCCTCGACAGGGAAGCCAAGGCAGATTGTCCTGTATCCTTTTCCTTCGTTGCATACTCCTGCGGAGATGCCCGAATCAGTATATCTCATGAATGACGCTGCAGTCTTCGATCCTGGCAGGATGCCGTCCGGAGATTCCACGCAATACTGCACCGGATTGATCTCATTGCAGATCTCCATAGTCTGAGCAGGAAGTTCCGTGATGCGGTCGTTGTTAATGAACTTGACGATGCCTTTCTTGCTTGCACTGTTAGCCGCCCACTTGAATCCAAGCACATTCTGAGCAAACTTCTTTGCCTGACTCACAGCAGCCTTGTCCTTTTCGTATGGATAGATCTGGTCCCAGATGTCTGTTCCGATGTACGCACCGCTGACGAGGACGTTTCCTCCGTCTGCGGTATATGCGGTCAGTGCTGACTGCATCTCTTCAGGGAATACCTCATACTTCTTCTGCAGACCGCTTCCTACGACTGTGGTGACCTGTTTTCCACATACAAGGTCCACGCTCCAAGCCGCCTTTCTGAAGGTCGAGTCGCTGCAGAATGTCTCGTTGCTGCATGAGAAGAACGGATATCCCGCATTCATGATAGCCTTTCCATGGACATATGGATAATCAGCAGTGTTTCCTGCAACGATATTGCTGGCCTGGTCTGTATGAGAACCTCCGAATCCCGGGTAGTCGTTTGTGATGAACTCGGACTGTCTTCTGAAATCGTACATCTCGCCGATATAGGCTATGTCCCTGATATGCGGTACGCCGCTGTCCAGTCTGTTGTCAAATCCGGCGTATGTCGGTGTGTCGAAGTATGCAGGACCACTGACTCTGTCGAAATTGTTGACTACAAGAATGCTTTTGCCAGATGTCTTTCCATCTGGCTTTCCGATGCTGACTGTTTCAGACGGGAAGCTCTTGCCACCGTCGTTATATGCCACGACCCTGAAGCTGTAGATGTGTCCGGGTTCGATTTTGACAGCAGAAGAAAGTACGTCACCATGTTTCTTGAGGTTGTCGATAACCTTACCGTTGTCGAATCCACCGTTGTCGATGCGTGTATAGAGGATGTATCCGGAAGGAACGGCGGTCGGCTCGAGTTCGTCGACCGCAGGGGTCCAGCTGACCACGGCATTACCGTCCTTTGAGAATGATACACCCATATGCTCGACCGGAAGCGGCTGTACTGTGTACGGAACTCCATATCTGTTGCTCAGGTATTTGAGCATGCCTTTGTATACCGAACGGCTTGCAGTGAATCGGAACGACGGGTCGAGTCCGTACTTCATGTCCGCAAAGTTCTGATGCGAAAGGAGTTCGAGAAGCATCGCAGGAGCTGAAGGCGTCCTGGACTCTCTGTAGCTTCGGTCCCATATCTGGCGTCTGCTCCACAATGTGTCATAGTCGGCTCTGAGGTCGTTCACGATCTGGCTCTGTACCATATCGGCGAACTCTCGGCTGGTCATTCTGCTTTCTCCGCCAGGGAGCTTCTGGCTTCCCTCAGAACGGAGGGTGTAGATAGCGAGGGTGCCCACGATCGAGTCGTTCGGAGTGATTCCTGCATCTGTATGGAATCCGAATGCAAGGTCTACCGGTATTCCGAGTCCATCCTTCTTCGCTGAGTTCATGTCAGAGCCTCTGCTGATCCATTCCACCCAATCGCCACGGGACATATAGTCGTCCTTATAATCGTCGTTCTGCTCATTCTGGCTGAACAGCTTGTCTGAAACTCCTGCCCACTGCAACCAGTATCTTGCACCTTCGGCAGAACGTGGCATACCGGATACTTCAGGGGTACCGTTCTTGTCATATTTCGACACTCTGGCGATATTGCCCATTCCGCCTCCGAATCTGACGGCATCTGCAGTCACCACACTTCCGCTTGCGGACTTATATCCTTCTGGAGTCTCGTTCGTTAGGGAAACATATCCTTCTGAACCTTCTGCAAATTCGAATGTTCCGAGATATATCCATGTGCCTCCACCCATCTTCTGATTCACGACGAAGTCGCTGGAACCTCCGAGGTGGTGGACTGTGTAATGTGCTGAAGATGTGCTCTTTGGAAGAGTCTTGTATGAAACATATACAGCATATTCGCCTCTTTCGGGGATATCAGGTCTCCACTGGATTGTCGAAGCGTCATTCTTTCCTGCCTGGATGCATTCAGCCTGCATGGCCGTGCCGTCGTCGAACGGATTTTCCAGATTGACGTATGTATCCTTGAGGGCGGCGAATCCGGTGCCGGCGTTCTTCCATGTGCCGGTCTCCGAATATGCGGCAGTACCGTAATGTACATGAGTGCTGTCGTTATCCGCGATTATTTCGTTCTTCTGTACGTCTCTTTCCCTCGGTATGAGCACATATGCTCCTGCGTTTTCCAACATAGGTACAAGGTAAGGGAGGACGTAGCTCTGGGTATACATGTCTTCGACAATCTGGAAGAGTGGGGCTCTCTGCCACTGCCATCTCTTTGCGCCGTTGTCGAAATAGTATCCATGGCTCTGCCAGAGTGCGATATGTCTGCCGTCGAGTCCTCTGCTGAAGTCAAGTCCCTCGAGAGGAGTCACTATGTTTCGTCGTGAAGGATTCTTCGTACGCTGTCTTGTGTCTGATGGATTGCCGTCGAAACCGAGTGATGGAGTGACAAGATTGTCGTGAGAAATACGTTTGCTGTAGATCTCTCCGATTCTGTAGTTCTTGTATTTGTCAGGAAACAGCGATTTAAGCGTGTTGCGGAACCACTTTGTCTCGCCTTCGTGCCAAGGGAAGTCTCCGAGAGATTCTGTGAAGTAGAAATCCAGCTCCGAACCTCTTTTCATCACTGCCTGAAGCTTAAGGGTTCCATTGACTGTATTTCTCTGCTGGATCAGCATGGACAATGAGTCGCAGGCAGGTTTGAAGTCCTTTACAATGGCGCTCTGACCTTTTGCTGTGAAGCACAAGGCCAGGATGAAGGTAGATATCAGGAGAATTCTTTTCATTTTTTCAGTTTGGTATAAGTCAGGTAGATTGCGCTTATCATGCTTCCGGTTGCGATTCCGGTCAGGTCTGCATAGAAATCCTGAATTTCATATGAGCGGTATCCGATTTCGGATTGGATCAATTCCGTTCCATATGATATGCATGCGCCTGCTGCTGCAAGTATGGACAGTATGAGCAGGCTTATGCCGGTTTTCTGATTCTTGTTTATGAATACAAGGCTCGAAAGGATAGGGAAGGGGGTGAACATCAGGAAATGCAGGACCTTGTCTAGCGGGAGTCCGAGGAAAGTCTTTATGTTCACTTCAGGAAGACTTGAAGGCTTCAAGAAACACAAAACTCCCACTGCAATCAGATAGATGCAGAGGAAGAGTGTGTATAATGTCTTGTTATGTCCCTTCATGTCAATGTCTTAAAGTGCCTGCATGTCGTGCAGCTTCCTGTAATATCCGTTCAATGCTATAAGTTCGTCGTGCTTGCCTCTCTCAACGATCCTTCCTTCATGCATCACGCATATCATGTCGGCATTTCTGATGGTCGAGAGCCTGTGGGCGATCACGACTGTAGTTCTTGTCGATGTGAGTCTGTCAAGAGCCTCCTGTACGATCTTCTCAGATTCAGTGTCGAGCGCTGATGTCGCTTCGTCAAGGATGAGGATAGGAGGGTTCTTAAGGATTGCGCGTGCAATGCTGATTCTCTGTCTCTGGCCTCCGGAGAGCTTGCCGCCGCGGTCTCCGATATTGGTCATATAGCCATCCTCCTTTTCCATGATGAAGTCATGTGCATTTGCGATCTTCGCCGCTTCGATGACCTGCTTCATTGTTGCATTTTCCACACCAAAGGCTATGTTGTTGAAGATGGTGTCATTGAAAAGTATGGCCTCCTGATTCACATTTCCGATGAGGCTGCGGAGATCCTTGATCCTGAGGTCGCGGATGTCTGTTCCGTCAAGTGAGATGGAACCCTTACATGCGTCATAATATCTCGGGATAAGGTCGGCCAGAGTCGATTTTCCCGAGCCCGACTGTCCTACCAATGCGACAGTCTTGCCCTTCGGAATCGTCAGGTCGATATCGTGGAGGATCTCCTTTCCTTCCTCGTACCAGAATGTGACTCCGTTGAAGCTTATGCTGTCGTTGAAACCGTTGATGCTCTTAGGATTGGAGATTTCCTTGATGTCGTTTTCGGCATCCATGATCTTGTCGACTCTCTCCATTGATGCAAGACCTTTCGGAATGTTGTATCCTGCCTTGGAGAACTCCTTCAGAGGGGCGAGTACGCTGTAGAGGATGGTCATGTAGAAGATGAATGTCGATGCGTCGATCGGTGCCTTGTCACTGAGGATGAGCGTACCTCCGAACCAGAGCACAATCATGATCATGATCGATCCGAGGAGCTCGCTTACAGGGTGAGCAGATGCCTGTCTTACAGCTACTTTGCTGTATGCTTTCTTGTATGCGTTGGCTGTGTTTGCGAATCTTTCCTTCATCTTGTCTTCAGCGATGAAGGCCTTGATGATGCGGAGTCCTCCGAGGGTCTCGTCGAGCTGGGCCATTGTCTCGCTCCATTTGTCCTGAGCCTCGAGCGACTGTCTCTTGAGCTTCTTTCCGATAGCGCTCATTCCCCATGCCATGAGAGGCACGACTGTAACTGTAAAGAGAGTGAGCTCCCAGCTGAGGTAGATCAGTGCAGAGAAATAGCAGATGATGAGGATCGGGTTCTTGATGAGCATGTCAAGCGAGCTGACGATGGATGTTTCGATCTCGTTGACGTCTCCGCTCATCCTTGCGATGATGTCGCCCTTCTTCTGCTTGCTGTAGTATCCCATCGGAAGGCTGAGCAGCTTGTTGTACACCATCACCCTGATGTCTCGTACGATACCGGTTCTGAGCGGAATCATTACAGCGGAAGAAGCGAAGTAGCAGCTTGTCTTGAGGATTGTCATGCCTGCGAACATCACTCCGAGAAGGAACAGTGCGGTGGATCCGCCCCATTTGTCGATCATTGAGCTCACTCCGTAATAGAAGTTGTTCATGATCTGCTCCTTTGAAGGCATGCCGTCCCAAGGCATGAACTCATATACGGTCTGATCCATCTTGAACAGGATGTTCAGGATCGGGATAAGCAGTGCGAATGAAAATATGTTGAAAATGGCCGAAAGCAGGTTCAGTACCAATGAACCTGCAAGGTATTTCTTATATGGTGCTGCAAAGCGCTGCAGAACTCTCCAGAATGCTTTCATACGTTATAACATTTTCTCTATCCAATGGTACATCAGACGGATTCTCTTGAGATATATTTCGATGTCGAGATTTTCTGTTCTGTCCCAGGTCTTGTTGTTGTTCATCGTGATGCCCGAAGTGAAGAGGACTGCAGGCTTCATGTTTTCTACGAACACCTTCTGGTCGGAAAGTGTGTAGAATATCTTTGTGAAGTTTTCGCTCCCGTAATAATCCAATGAAATATCCATGCCGATACCTTCCTCTATATTGCACTTGTTCAGCAGGTTTCTCTTGTCCTTTTTCAACGAAGAGGTTCCCAACATGATGAGGTAGTCCTTCCTGTCCTTCTGTATCGGTGCAAGCGAACTTCCGATCTGGTCGATGTTGACCATAAGAGTGATCTTGTCCTTTGTTATTGCCTCTCCTGTGAGAGGGTTGCGCAAACGGCCGTACTCGATCATGTTCCATAATGCCTCAGATCCCTTGAGGTCATACTCTTTTGCGTCAAAGGCTACGAAGATGATGTTGCTTCCGTAGATCTTTCCCATCTTTCTCATCGCGCCGAACATCTCAGCCAGACTTGTCATGGCTGTGACTCCCGATGCGTTGGAATCCGCTCCCGGATACATCTTGCCTTCCAACATTCCGAGGTGGTCGTAGTGTGCCCCGACGATCACATATCTGTCGCATGGTATGCTCCTGCTTCCGGGAAGCATGCCTATGACGTTGTGTCCATGAAGACCTTTGCGGACGCTGAATCCCTGGGTCCATGACTCTGTCATACGTATGAGTCCGGCCTCTTCGTATTTGCGTCTTATCCACATCGCGGCTTCCGTACTGCCTTGTGTACCTGTGGCTCTTCCCATGCAGATCGAGTCGGTGAGGAACGATACTTCTCTCTCGAGTTTCTCGTATGTGATCATGGCTTTTGCCTTCTCGCGTTCCTTGGTCCAGTAGTCTTCTGCATGTGCGTTCAGGCATGACATCAGGCCTATACATGCGATAAGGACTGTCTTCGTTGAAAAAAATATGTTTTTTGTCAGTTTGCGCACAATAAATGACTATATTTGTAATTTGGCGTAGTAAGGTATATTGCTTACAAGAGGCCAAATTTAGTCAAAAATCGGCAATTACAGAAAATAAATTTACGTATGCATAGAGTATTGAGGTGTTTTGTGGTGATGTGCGTGTTGTTGGTGACATGCATGGGGGACCTGTGGGCTCAATACGACAAGGATGTCTTCTATTATCGAGGACGACGTGCTCTTGCAGACGGTAAATATGCGCAGGCAATCGAGAATTTCAACGTACTTTCCCAGCTTGATACGGCAGACTACTGGACATTCTTCTTCAGGGGTGTCGCAAAATATAATCTCGGCGATATCCGTGGTGCCCGTCAGGACTTCGACAGGTCGGTACGCATCAATCCTGTCTTCACATCAGGCTACCATTACAGAGGAATCACTGAGAGTCAGTACGGCAATTATGACCAGGCTCTCGCAGACCTGCAGAAGGCGATTGACCTTCGCCCGGGCGAAATCGGACTCTATTTCAGCCGTGGTGTGACATATTTCCTGTCCCAGCAGTTTGAGAATGCGGTAAAGGACTTTGACAAGTACATAAGAAAGGAGCCGAAGGACCCTTCTGCCTTCCTGAACAGAGGTGCAAGTTATCTTTTCCTTGGCGATACCCTCATGGCGGTGTCTGACTATAACAAGGCGATCCGTCTGGACAGATTCGATCCGGAAGGTTATGTCAGACGTGGCCGTGTATATGCTTCCCAGCATAAATACGATCTTGCCATTGCGGATATGGACAAGGCAATCGAGCTTGATACCACCAATACATTCGCCTATTTCAACAGGGCGATCATGTATTATGAACAGGAAAAATACAATGAGGCGATGTCAGACCTGAACAGAGTGCTCGTGGATGAGCCGGGCAATGCATTGACATTGTACAACAGAGGTCTTATCAATGCGCAGCTGGGTGCATTCGAGGATGCGCTTGACGATATGGACAGGGTTCTGAACATCAATCCTGAAAATGTGCTTGCATACTTCAACCGTGCATCCATCTTCATAGAGATGGGACTTTACAAGAATGCGCTTGAAGATTATGATAAAGCTATCGAACTGTATCCGGACTTTGCCAAGGCTTACATGAACAGGGCTTATGTCAAGAACCTCATGGGAGACCAGAAGTCATCCAAGAAGGACTATGATACAGCACAGAAGAAGGTGCGTGAGTACAGGGACAAGAATATCTCGGATGCAGGTTCATTCGCTGACACGACGAAGAAATATAACTCGCTTCTTGCGCTTGATGCCGAGTTTGCGAAGAAGGACTTCAATGATGAACTTCTCCAGCATCGTGATATCGATGTGAAGTTGAGACCTCTCTACAAGTTTGTTGCGACCGGTAAGAAGGATGAGACGAACTACGCCTTGACAAGAGGGTATGAGAGCTCGCTTATCAGCAGGTTCAAGTCGGAACTTCCTGTCGGTGTCGACATAACCAATCAGTCCGTCCATACAGACAATGCCACAATTGAAGCGATCGAAAATACTGCATATGCAGATACAGATCCTTCTGCTGAAGATCTGTTCATGCGTGCACTTCATGAGTATGCACTGAGACAGTTCAATTCGTCTCTCAATTATTATGGAAAGGCTGTGGAGGCTGCACAGGATAAGGAGGATGTTTCGAGAACGTATGAAGCATTCTACATACTTAACCGAGGTGTGCTCAGAGCGGAGATGATCGAGTTCATTGCGTCTATCGAGAATAATGTACAGGTGCTTTCGATGGATGATGCCGGTACGACCCGTGCCCGTGTCAAGGATCAGGTGACAAGAAGTTATGACTATACGGATGCGATCAACGACATGAAGGCTGCTGCAGCTCTCGTGAAGGATTTGCCATATGCATATTACAATCTTGGTAATCTCTACTGTCTGTCGTCGGAACATGTCCAATCAATAGATAATTATACTAAAGCCATAGAGCTCTATCCTTATATGGGAGATGCGTATTTCAACAGGGGACTGGTGCTTATCTATCTGAAAGATAAGGAGAAAGGCTGTATTGACCTTTCACGTGCAGGTGAGCTTGGAGTACAGGATGCCTATGGTGTAATCAAGAAATATTGTGAAGATGAAAACAATTAAAGCTATAGTTTTCGATCTTGGCGGAGTGCTTGTGGACCTTGATATAGAGGACTGCAAGAGAGCATTCAAGTCCATGCTCGGATATGACAAGATCGATGAAATGATCGATCCATGCCACCAGAAGGGAATCTGGGGTGATCTGGAGGAGGGTACTCTTCCTGCTGAAGATTTCAGAGATATCGTTCTTAAGGATTCGATACCTGGAAGCAGACCTGAGCTTGTGGATGAGGCCATGTGGCACATCCTGGTCGGCATCAGACCATACAAGGGTCAGCTGCTTGTCAAGCTTGCGCAGAAGTATGACCTGTATCTCCTGAGCAACAATAATCCTATATGTATGCCTCGTTCGAGCAAACTGTTCGAAGAGGCCGGAGCACCTTTGGACAAGGTCTTCAAGGAGTGTTTCCTTTCATATGAGATGAAGGCTCTCAAGCCGTCATACACCTTCTACAGATCTGTAGTGGAAAAGATCGGCCTTCCTGCAGAGCAGATGGTGTTCATCGATGATTCGCAGAAGAACGTGGAAGGATCGATAGAGGCCGGCCTTCCTGCAGTATATTATGAACCGGGTTCAGACCTCTCTGCACTTCTCGCCGAGGTCCTCGGAGATCCGGATGTGAAGATGGAGGGCGTGTACTGATGGTGAAGTTCATGAGTCTTTCTAGCGGAAGCTGCGGCAACTGCTACTATCTGGGAACCGAATCCTGCGGAATCATCATAGATGCAGGAGTGAGCCTTCGCAGACTGAAGAAGGTCCTCCAGGAATATGACCTTACCCTCGATTCGTTCTCGGCAGTGCTGGTTACGCACGACCACCTGGACCATATCCGTCATCTCGGATCGTTCTGCAAGCGACTTGGCAAGCCGGTCTATACGACCGAAACCATCCATGGGGCTTTGGCAAGACATACGTTCACGGCTCCGACGATCACCCCGTACCGTCGTATCCTTAATGAGGATGAGTGGAATGAGGTTGCGGGAATGAAGGTGAGATATTTTGTCGTTCCACATGATGCCACTCAGACTGTGGGTTATGCGATTGAGGTGGAAGGACATAAGTTTGTGATAATGACCGATGTCGGCAGGATGACCGATGAGGCGGTGGAGTTTGCTCGTCAGGCAGATACCGTTGTCGTGGAATCAAATTACGATATGGATATGCTCATGGGAGGACCATATACCTACGAACTCAAGATGAGGATCGTGCAGGGTTGCGGCCATTTGAGCAATGATGAATGTGCAAGTGCCATCAAGCGCTTCTGGCATCCGGGACTGCGAAACATTTTCCTCTGCCACTTGAGCGAGAACAACAACACTCATGAGCTCGCCTACAAGTGTTCTCTCGCAGCTCTTTCTGAGCTCGGTGTGGAGAAGGGGACAGTTGCATTGAGATGTCTTCCAAGACAGTATCCGTCTCAGATGTATTCGTTGTAAAACTTGAAAATGTATAAGGATATGTTACCTAAGTTTTTGAGAAGGAAGAGAGAGGTGAAGCCTTCAATGAGAAGGAAGCTTCTGTTCAGCGTGGGTTCGTTGGCGGCCATTCTTGTGCTGTCAGGAGTCATTTCCATTGTTGAATACAGAAGAATGAGCGATTATGTCTCTGAGCTGATCGCCGCAAACATCAAAAGTATCACGCTCTCACAGAAACTCTCGGATATAACAGAAGCATATAATCACCAGATGCTGGCGGTTGTGGTTCAGAACGATATATCGATCATGCCGGAATTCGATCTGGCCCATTTCAATGCACAGGCAGATTCGTTGAAGAATTCGTTCACTTCGCAACACGCACTGCCTATGGTCGATACGGTATCTGTATCCTTCAATTCATTCATCCGTACATCCATGCAGTTTGACGAAGTCTTTCTTGCCGACAGCGTGGATACAGGCGAATGGTTCTTCGGTACTCTTCAGCCTCGCTACAACAAGTTCCGTCAGGATATGAGTGTACTTAACGAGATGATCCATTCGGAACTGATGAGGAACTCTGCGGATTTTGATGCAGGATTCTATCGAAGCATCATTCCTGGAGTCGTATCTGTGGGTGTCGGTCTTGTTCTCATCCTCCTGTTCTTCTTCTTTACGATGGTATATTATGTCAACCCTATATACAAGATGTCTGCAGGAATCAACAACTACAGATTGTCCGGACGTAAATATGGTTACGAGTTCGATGGGGATGACCAGCTTGCCAATGTGAATTCCGGTCTTGAAGAACTGATCGAGGAGAATCTGGAGCTCAGAAGAAGAATCAAGACCCTGAGAGAAGATAAGTCATGAATGTAAAGGCAATATCTGTCAATGTGGGAAAAGCACTTCTTGTAAGTGCGCTTTTCATGTTCCTTTCCATTGTTGTTTCAATCCTCAATGGACGAGATTCTGCGTTCGGACCTCTGCTGATCAGCTTTGTGATCACGCTTATCGTAGGAGCATTCCCATTCATCTTCGTCAAGAAGTCGCAGATTCTTTCTTTGAATGACGGTTTCCTCACCATCGTGCTTTCATGGTTGCTTTCGTTCATCTTCGGTATGCTGCCGTATGTACTTTGGGGAGGAGAATTCACTCTGATAAATGCCTGGTTTGAAAGCGTTTCCGGTTACACGACGACAGGTTCGACCATTCTTAATGACATAGAGGCTCTTCCAAAAAGTCTGATCTTCTGGCGTTCTTCGACCCACTATATCGGAGGTCTGGGAGTAGTTGTCTTCCTGCTTCTTGTCATGCCAGATGCCAGTCCGTATCGTCTCAAGCTGACTAATATGGAGCTCTCGTCACTTTCCAAGGAGGGTTATCGCTACAAGTCAAGCAAGACCATCGCAATCATAACAAAGGTCTATGTCATCCTTACTGTGGTCTTCTTCCTTTCACTTTGGGCTGCAGGAATGACTTCTTTCGATGCTCTTAATCATGCATTCAGTATTGCGGCAACCGGCGGATTCAGCTCAAGAAACCTTTCGGTCGGATATTATCAGTCAGACCTGATCCATATGTTGGTGATGGTATTCATGGCGATATCAGCGCTCCATTTCGGGCTCATCTATGCTGTGTTCATCACACGTTCGCTCAAGCCGATGAACAATGTCGTAGTCAAATATTATTTCGGTTCCATCCTTGTGATGTCTGTGATGATCATGTTGTCCCTTAAACTTGATGGAGGTTATGAATCATGGGGAAGGGCAGCGATGGACTCTACCTTTACCGTCGTCAGCTATATGTCGACGACCGGATTTGCCATATGTGACAATTCGCTCTGGCCGTGGATGGCAGGAATCGTTCTGCTCTTCGCCTCATTCCAGTGCGGATGTTCCGGATCGACTACCGGAGGTATCAAGGTGGACAGAGTGCTGATTTCCTTTAAGGCAATCGGCAACGAGGTCAAGAGACGCCTCCATCCGACTGCGATTTCGCAGGTACGTCTGAGCGGTCACCATCTTCCTGACAGTACAGTATATTCGGTGATGATGTATATCGTTGTTTATATCATTGTGATATTCCTTTCCATCATCGGAGTTCTGCTTTGCGGCTCTGAACTGGCAGAAGGTGTTTCAGGTGTGATTGCGTCAATCGGCAGTGTCGGTCCTGGACTGGCGGATATCGGTTCTATGGACAACTATTCGCTTCAGCCTTCTGTCGCGAAGTTCATATATGCATTTGATATGTTCCTCGGCCGTGTCGAGATCTTCCCTATACTTGTGGTTTTCTCTCTGATGTTCAAGCGTAACAGATAGTCATGGGGAGATCTGATTTCCTATATTCCGGTTTTATTTCGCATCTGAAACATGAGCCGACTTCCTGTCAGGATTCGCTTCTGAGGAAGGTGGCGGATTTTGTGAGTTCCGACGACGATGACATTCTTATCGTGAACGGTTATGCCGGTACGGGAAAGACGACGGCGATTTCTTCAGTCATTTCTGTAATGAAGCAGTACGGGACAAAATGTGTCCTTCTTGCGCCGACAGGCCGTGCTGCAAAAGTTCTGACTTCATATTCCGGTCAGCCGGCATTTACCATCCATAAGCATATCTACCGTCAGAAGTCTGTCGGCGGAGACGGTTTCGGACAGTTTTCGCTGGCTCCGAATAAGGATAAGCAGGCCTTGTTTGTGGTGGATGAGGTTTCGCTTATCGGCATCGAGACCGGTCAGCAACAGTCCACAACGGCTTTCGGTACAGGGAATCTTCTGGATGACCTGGTGACTTTCGTCCGTTCGGGAGCAGAGTGTAAGGTCATCCTGATCGGTGATTCTGCCCAGCTGCCTCCGGTGGGGCTGGATGCTTCTCCTGCCTTGTCTAAGGACTATATGGCGATGATGGGAGGAACTGTCTTTGCCGAACTTTCTACTGTAGTTCGTCAACAGAGTGAGTCAGGTATTCTTTATACTGCTACGATGATCCGTCAGCTGCAGTCGGAGCTGGATTATGGACCCGGACTCATGGATTTGTGTGATCTTGGACTTGAGGTAGGGCAGTTTGAGGATATAGAGAGGATAAGCGGGGGAGAGCTGATAGAGAAGATTTCAGATGCGTATGCGGAGTATGGCGAGGATGAGACTGTGATTCTCTGCCGCTCGAACCGTCGTGCCATAAAGTACAATCTGGGCATACGTTCGACAGTGCAGTTCAAGGAGGAGAGGCTGGTCCGTGATGATAAGCTGATGATTGTGAAGAACTGCTATCAGTTTCTGGAGGATGTGAAGGGGTTGAGCTATATTGCCAACGGTGATATTGTCAAGCTTCAGAAGATATCAAGATTTGAGGACAGATACGGGCTGCATTTTGCGGAGGCTCGTATTTCATTCCCTGATTATGACGATCAGGAGATTGTTGCGAAGGTGATTCTGGATACCTTGGAGTCGGAGAGTGCTTCTCTGACCTATGAGCAGTCAAATGCTCTGTATCAGGGTGTCAATGAGGATTATTCGCATATTACGACTAAGAAGAAGAGGTATGAGGCTGTGAGAGAGGATAAGTATTATAATGCGTTGCAGCTGAAGTATGCCAATGCTATCACTTGTCATAAGTCTCAGGGTGGCCAGTGGAAGTGTGTGTTCATTGACAATCCGTTCTGGCAGGAGGAGTTGACCTTGGATGATCTTAAGTGGCTTTACACTGCCATCACTCGTGCCAGTGAAAAGGTATATCTGGTCAATTTCAAGGATGAGCTCTTTGCAGAATAACCGTCATTGCCGGGCATGACCGCCGCCCGTCAAGCCGTGCATGACCGCCGTCCGTCATTGCCGGGACTGCAGCCCGCCCGTCATTGCCGGCGTGACCGGCAATCCTGAGCGAAGCGAAGAACCTTCAGCAAGTAAATTTAAAAACAGTATTATATATGAAAAGAGTTATTGTTTCAGTGGTTGCGATGATGCTGGCGGTGGTGCTGGCAGGGGCGCAGGAGTTTAACAAGGTGCCGAGATCGTGGAAATGGATCTCTGATGCAGAGGTGCTGTTTACCTATGACGGAACCTTTGCAGATGCAGATGCCTTTGCAGTCAATGCAAAGACAGGTGTGCGCCGTACAGGTGTTTCGTCTCCTGCGAAGTTTGCACAATTTCCGGTAAGGCCTGAAGGTGCGGTGAATATGACCTATTCGCCAGACTCCACAAAGATCGCATTTACCCGCGACAACGACCTTTATGTCGTAGACATTGCTTCAGGTGCTGAGACACGTCTTACATTTGACGGATCCGATGTTATCCTCAATGGTTATGCTTCATGGGTTTACTATGAGGAAATCCTTGGTCGTGGATCGAGATACAAGGCTTTCTGGTGGTCTCCTGACAGTAAGAAGATCGGTTTCTACCGTTTCGATAATACTGAGGTGCCTATGTTCCCGATCTATTCGGCATTTGCGAATCCTACTGCTGCTGCATCTCAGTCGCAGAGCCCTAGGGTTACAGATCTTGGTATCGGTGGCGCTCTCAGTGAGACTCGCTATCCTAAGTGCGGACAGACCAACCCGCAGGTGAAGATCGGTATCGTGGAGATTGCCGGTCAGGCCGGCAATGACGTCACAGTCTGGGCCGACTTCGACCAGACCCTCGACCAGTACTTCGGTATTCCGTTCTGGGGACCGGATTCCAAGGAGTTCTTCATCGCACGCATGCCACGTCTTCAGAATACTATCGACCTTTATGCAGTGAATCATGCAGACGGAAGCAAGCGTCATGTATACAACGAGACATATAAGACATGGCTCAACTGGTTTGAAGGAGTCGTGTTTACTGAGCGTGGCCTTTACATGTCTCGTGAGTTCGAGACAGGTTGGCAGCAGATCTATTTCCTTTCATATGACGGATCTGAGTTCTGTCGTCTCACTGACGGTCCTAACTGGGATGTAGCTCTTGTGCGCGTTGATGAGAAGAAGGGTGATGTCTACTTCACTGCAAAGCGTGATGCTGTCGCAAAGCAGGCATTATATAAGGTAGACAAGAAGGGTGTCATTACGGCTCTGACAGATCCTGCTTACAATGCGACTGGGGTTTCTTTCTCTCCTGATGGAAAGTACTATGTGGCATCATTGTCTAATGTATCTACCCCTACAAAGGTGTCCGTTTATGCGACTGCTGCAAAGAAGCCTGGTCAGGGAGTCCTTGCTGCAGATATGAAGGGTCCTGATTACGATGCATCAAAGTATGCTCTCGGACAGCTCGTTTCGATGACAACTGCAGACGGCTTTACTCTTCCCGGTATGATTGTATATCCTAAGGATTTTGATCCTGCAAAGAAGTATCCTGTACATGTCGATATCTACGGAGGTCCGAATACTCCTCAGGTCCGTGACCGCTGGGTTAGCCCTTCAGAGTCAAATCAATGGTATTCTGAGAACGGCATCATCCAGATCACAGTCGATCCTCGTGCTGCAGGACATAACGGCCGCGAAGGACTTGATATGATCTATCGCCAGCTTACAGTATGGGAAGTGAAGGACTTCTGTGCCTGGGCTGACTGGCTTAAGGCTCTTCCATATGTTGACGGTGACAAGATCGGTGTCGAGGGATTCTCGTTCGGAGGAACAATGACATCTATGCTTCTGATGCAGGCTCCAGACAAGTTCCATTACGGAATCGCCGGTGGCGGAGTATATGACTGGGCTCTCTATGATTCCCACTACACTGAACGCTATATGGATACACCACAGGCTAACCCTGAAGGCTACGAGATCTCTAAGGTGCTCAACTATGTCGAAGGTTATCCTACAGAATACAGCAACGCTTCTGCACTTGTCGAGCCTGTGATGCTCAAGCTGACTCATGGTACCGGTGACGATAATGTCCACCACCAGAATACCCTCCAGCTCCTTGACGCTATGCACAAGTCAGGCAAGAAGTTCGACTTCATGATCTATCCTGACGGTATGCATGGCTATCGCGGCTACCAGGGCGCCCATTTTGACGCCGCCAACCGCGAGTTCTGGCTCAAGTACCTCCTCAACCGCTAATCTTCGCAGACCTTTGAAGGAAGCGTAAGTTACATTCTTTGTCACTCTGACAAACAAACAAGCCCCTGGGAAATCCCAGGGGCTTGCGTTTTTATGATAATCTTTTCAGATTGTCAGGATTAGAGAGCTGGACCAGCTGCTACGAGAGACTTACCGAGGTCGTTACCTGTGAACTTAGCGAAGTTCTTGATGAAACGAGCTGCGAGATCCTTAGCCTTCTCCTCCCACTGGCAAGCGCACTCGTAAGTGTCGCGTGGGTCGAGGATAGCTGGGTCAACGCCTGGGAGCTCTGTAGGAACTGTGAAGTTGAAGTAAGGGATCTGCTTAGTAGGAGCCTTGTCGATTGAACCATCGAGAATAGCGTCGATAATTCCACGAGTATCCTTGATAGAGATACGCTTACCTGTACCGTTCCATCCAGTGTTTACGAGGTATGCCTTAGCACCAACCTTCTCCATTCTCTTAACGAGCTCCTCACCGTACTTAGTTGGGTGGAGTGAAAGGAATGCTGCACCGAAGCAAGCTGAGAATGTAGGAGTAGGCTCAGTGATACCGCG
>JAFZFH010000138.1 GCA_017555965.1 Bacteroidales bacterium | reverse complement strand
GTCAGGGTGTGCGCTTCCCAGTACCATATCAGAACGATTGTTGCTAAATAGACCATACCTCCTGAATGCAGAAGCTGAAATGAGAAAGTATCAGCAGATTAGTTTTGCTCAAGATAGGGAATGTAATGAGATGGAGTATTTGGGGTTTGATCTACATTCAATGTGGGGACTATATGCAGATAAAGGATATGGTGTGTGCCTTGTGTTTGATAAGGATAAATTAAAATTATCGGAGGGTGACTACGCATCAAATGTCTCCTACGCTAATTTTATTCCTCAGGGCGTAATTATTAAAAATAAGACTCTGCCTGGTATTAAATCTGAAATTTGGAGAAAGAAAGACGAAATATTTTTCTATAAGCGTAAGGAATGGGAGTACGAACAAGAATATCGGATTATTCGTCGAGCTAAAAAAGAATTTGATACGGAGTATTTAGATGTATCTGATTCGTTGTCATTTGTTATTATTTGTAAATGTGCTTCAGTATGTTTGCTTGGGTCAATGTTTGACAGTGATATATATCATGAATTACATCATTTGAATAAAAAACTCCCGATATTTACATATGAGTGTGGGTTAGATGGATATACTTTGTATGAAAAATGGATGGTGCCGGTTTGGAGTGAACAATGTGGATATATGTAGCATGCGTACTTTGCAGAGGTTTTGTTCGTGTAAGGGCTCGCGAAATAGTTGGGTAGGTGACAGAAGTCCTAAGGAATATTTACTGAATTAACCTCCATCTATATAATCAAATAAAAAAGTCCGGTCGCTGCGCTCCCTATAAATCCAAAGAGGCCCACTCTTATGAAAGCAAACTTTCAACGAGCGAACCTCTTCGTATTTTCCGACTGCGTCGGTGACTTACTTTCCGATGCAGAAAGTTAGATAAATTGATTATTAAAGAGTTCTCTTTTATGATGCCGAAATATTTTTCTACGACGATGCAAAGCATTGATATATAATGATATACAATGAGACTTTGTCCGTCCATACCTAACATTGCAAAGATAGACATTTGGATTGTATTTGCAAATCATTTCTAGTGTATTATCGCTGTTAATAGCTATGTTGATGTGGTCCTCAAAAAGATACTTTTAAAATTTATGGCATCTATATTGCAAACAAATTTGTTTATTTTTATATTTGCACAACTATGAGAGAGAATCTACTAAATGCATATAAGGGTATCGCCCCAGGAAAGATTATCGCGCACGGTTTGAAAAAGAAGAAAATCAGCCAACGCGGTTTGGCGGAACATATAAATGAGCACAGCCAGACATTGAATGCCATAATAAAAGGTCGTAGGAATATGACACTGGAAATGGCAATCAAACTTGATACATTTTTCGGCTTTGATATGGGATTCCTATATATGCTTCAATGCAATTATGAGATTGAACAATACCGTATCAAACTTGCAACACAATCGGTTTCCGGTATTCCTGAAATCCGAAGGATATTATTTTGGGATGTAGATTTTGACAAGATAAATTGGGGCCTAAGAAAGGAGTTCGCCATTTCAAGAGTATTGGAGCGTGGAACAGAAGAAGAGAAAAAGGAGATAGCCCGATTCTATGGTCTTGAACTTAACGAGCTTGAGAAATACAGAAGCAAGAATATATATCATATCAATATCTGACATTTATGCTGCACTACAATACAGTTACATCATTATTGAGAGAAACCCTGGACATTCTCATGAGCGAAGACTTATTTTCTCCGTTCCGTCTTGTCGGGGGAACAAACCTAAGTTTGAGGTTGGGGCACAGAATGTCTGATGACATCGACTTGTTTACTGATGCAGAATATGGAAGTCTGTATTTCAAAGCATTTGAAAACTTTCTTGAGACCAGATTTCCTTATTATGATCGTGTTGACAAAACATCAATAGTTGGATTCGGTAGGGGTTACTATATAGGCGATTCAAAGGACGATTGCGTTAAGTTAGACCTTATGTATACTGATAAATTTCTGAATGCTGAAGAAACAAAAGATGGAATCAGAATGGCTTCTGTTGATGATATTGTGGCGATGAAGATAAATGCAATTTCACGAGGTGGCAGGAAAAAAGACTTTTGGGACATACATAAATTATTAGAATCCTATACTCTTCCGCAAATGCTTGAACTTCACAAACAACGCCATGAGTGGGAACATGAAGATGCCCAAGTGCTTAAATCTCTGATTGATTTTGATGAGGCAGATGCTATGGAAGACCCAAAATGTTTGGAAGGTAAGGATTGGGACAATGTCAAGATTGAAATCATTAGTGAAGTAACCGCACTTCTATAGCAACAGTTCTTTATAATTAGCGCTCATTTTCTTTTGATTGTTATTATTATTTATTACCTTTGTTAAAAGAAAATGATACAAATGTATGACCGTTAATTGTCGTGAAGATAGTATTAAATTAATCAGTCAGACTGTTCAGGTGAATCCGGAACATCGTGAGCAGACAATCTTTGGAGGATTGCTCTGCTATCTTAAGAGTGCATTCGGTGAGTATCTGACAAGTGAACAGATACTCAATATGGCAACATCGCTGCGTAAGGTCCGTAATAGAGAGTTTGATTCGTCCATCGAAAAGCTTACCTTGTCACCGGTGACAGATGCTCATAGGCTGGGAAGTTTTGTTACACCTTGCAAGTGCATGAGAAAGGATGAATTGGCCCTGATGATCTATAACCTGGCTCCCTATGCATTGCTGAACCGTAAAGAGGCAGCTTTCATAGCAAAGGCAATGTTCCCTAATCTGTTTGCATCAGTCGCTACAATTAATTCGACTTTCACAAAGTATTATTCTGTTGATGGGGGAGTTGTAGATGTCCCACAATCATTTTCTGTAATTACCCTGCCGGATCATACAACCGAAACAATTGAACACGTATGCTATGAACTTGGCAAGCAGTTTAACCAATCGAAGGAGGTAAAGTGATATGAAGGATGAGAAGATGAATCTGGAGGAGATATCCAATATGATGGCCACTTTGGTTGATGAGGTCAAGGGATTGAAAGAGGTGGTAGCCAGTCTGTCTGGAGCTAGGTCGGTAATGACCGATGAGAAACCAAAGGAACGTAAGCTCCTCAGGACTCCGGATCTATGCTTCATGCTAGGCAAAGCTCCTGTGACTATCTATAGGATGGTGCGGAAAGGAGAGATCAAAGCCTATAAGAATGGCAAGGAACTATTCTTCTTTGAAGATGAGGTCGAACATATGATAAAGGCTGGTAAGATTATATAAAATGTCACCCCACATCCTACGGGGTGACATTTTTATGACCACTACTCTTTGCCGGCATTGTTGATGTCTCTGGCGGTCAGAGTTACTTCAAGGTTTCGCTGTCCGTCCTGCTCGTAGAAATAGACTTTGACGACCTGTCCTTCTGCCAATGTCATCTTGTCGAATGAGTAGGTGATGCGAGAACTAGAACTTGCATCGGCAGACAATGATCCGTGTCTGTTCTTCGGGATCAGCGTTCTCTCAAATGAGACAGATCTCTTGTTTTTCTTGGCCGATTCAAGAACAAAGACAGCATCTGTTATGCTGTAGCTGACAGATGACTTGTTGTCAAGCGAAATTGTCAGATACGTGATGTCGCTGTATGAGACGATATTTTCACATAAGGCAGTAATCTTATATTTCTTCGAACCAATGTGGTACAGCTGCTGCTTTCTTTTATTCAGACTCTGCAGACTGGGAGCATCGGCTTTGCCTCCGATGCTGACTCCAGAGATATTTTCGGAGAGCAATCCGTCATGGCTTTCCCTCAGGTCAATCACCAGTTGCTGCGGAGAGTGTTCATACACGACGATGAATGTGTGCATGTTTCCGTTTGACTCCAAAGCAGATACGCTGCTGGAATCCATAAAAGTGGAGCGTGCCTTAAGAGCAAGCAGATTTCTGTTCTGCTCGATAATCTTAGCCGCAATGTCTTGAGGATTACTCAGGTCTGCGTATGTTATGTCTGAAGAGAATATCAGATGGGTGGTGTATGCGGAGGATACCTGCAGCGTGTCCGATTGTCCTCTGCATAGTTGTGTGGCAAAAATCAAGCATGCCACAATCGTAAGGATTCTTAAGTTCATCGTTCCTTCTTTTTCATTATGAAGAATGTGTATCCTGCAGGAATGCTGACCGTCTTCTCGCCATCCCGTCCCTGCAGGATAGATACACCTGTATTGACTATGTCCCCGGCAATTCGCCCCATCCTGCTGTTGAGAGTTGAACTGGCCAGCGACGTGCCTCTGCTTCTTATCGTCTTTCCATCAGAACCTACATCCGGGCAATATATGCCTTTGCTCCCATCAATGTCATATGCTTCATATCCAAACGGTATGATGCGACCTCCCATCTCAATGCTTGTGATTTCCATTTCCAGTCTATCGTTGATCTTGCCTATACCCATTACATGTGTGTTCTTAGGAATGAATGTTCCTCCGATCAACATGTCCTCCAGCAGGATGACTGAAACGCGGTCTCCGCTTCTGACCTTCATGGATTTGGAAAACATGCATTTGAACGGTCTGTTTACGTCGTCAATGACAGAGTCATCTATAGAATTCAGTGAACTGATGCCATTCACATCCTGCATGTCATCGAGGGATGAAATCACGCTGCTACGCCTGATCTCTGCAGCTGGCGCTTCAACTACTGTAGAGATAGCAGCAGTTTCATCTATGCTTTCATGGTCGGCATCTGTCGCTGTGGTTCCGCTCTGCATTCTCTCCGCCATCTCGATCGCCTCTTCCTGTCGTCTGCGGTGTCGTTCTTCCCGTTCCTGATGGCTTTCCCGATATGGGTTCTCATAATTCCTACTTGCTGAACCACCTGAAGCAGTCGTAGTGCTCTGCCCGAAGAGATCTTCGTTAGTGACACCCCCGGTGGAATAATTATCCTGAGATGGAGTATCATCCTCTTCTTCCTCCTCGGTGGTCTCCATGCAGTTGTTCCAGTGCTCGACAATAGTTGGTCTTCTCGTATTTTCTTCCACATAGGCTTCTGTCTTCGAATCATTCATCTTCGGAACGGTTGCTTCAGGTATGTCCTGATAGACGTTACTCGTTGCTTCTGACTCTGAGCCTTTGCTGCTTCCCTTGTCCATAATTGACAGAATAACCATTGTGATCAGCAGCAGACCAATGCCGATGAGCATGAGGCCTGCTTTTTTCTGCTTGTTCAGTTTCATGACATTATCTTCAATACTTGAATAACTGTGATGGTCAGCCATAATAGGAACATTACGATAAAAGTTCCATAAATCCTTCTCCGAGTCTTTGGCAGACAGCTGTTTATTGTCATTACCAATCTTCGTAATCCAAACATGTTATTTCCTGTTGCGTGTCCCTAAATTCTCGTTTCTTGTTACCCTGAACTTCTCTATCATCATTCCGTGCGGGTTCCCCGGAGATCTTTCCACATCCACGAGCCGGCATGTGGTCTCCAACTGATATGCTGTGATGTTGCTCTCGCGCAGCATGAACAGCCTTCCGTAAGTCCTGGCTTCATACGGATAAGTGTTCATATCAAGCTTTACCGAGTCGATTACAATCTCCTGAGAGACATTTGCAGATACGAGTCTTTGATAGAATCCTCTTTCCGAGAGGTCGGACCAGTAATCGTACGCACTCTTATCGCTCATGACGAGCGCCTTGTCAGTATTCCTCTTGATGCTTTCTGCGTTAGGGGAGAGGTTGAACATGAGTTCATGAAATCGAGTGACATGGTCTGTAGCTTCCAGATCCCTGTTGGCATCCTCTTCTGTCCTTTGTGCCATGACTGCAGAACCTTTGTCAATGACAAAGACCTGGTTGCCGGTCTCTATGATAGTCCAGCCGGCGATGGCAAAGGAGCAGATGCAGACTGTCACGCATGCAATGACGGATGTTACGGTAATCACCTTCATCTTTCTGAAGGAAGTCTCGATGTTGTCGAAATATTTGATAAGATTGTCCATATGAAGTTGATTATTAGATTTTTGCTATCTTTCTTGCTATGTTCGAGAATGTCTTGTGGGCATCATTAGAACCTAAGGTGTGTATTATCCAGGTGACCATCTTCGGGACGTTTGCGACAGAAACCAGTGCCACGATCTGAAGCACAATCATGATCCATTCAAGTGACAGGTCGCTGTTTGTCGCGATGATCATATCCGTAATCTTGTCTGTTATCGCCAGGTTGACTCCGAGTATGATATAACCCATCGGTATCCACATGGATATCTGCAGATGTCTTCCGAACCAGGCCCTGAATCCTGACTCGTAGCCGGGTATTATGCCCAGAGCCAGGACGTATGGACCTATGAGTGAGTGTATGATCAGGAATATGGTGCAGAGCATCTGCTGAGCGAACAGCACGACTTTGACCAGCAGGAAGAGCACACCTCCGACTATGCCTGCAAAGGTCAGTGTCTTGATTCCGAAGATGCTCATGAGTAGTTTCTTTATCGCGAGCCATAGCTTCGAGAAGAACGCTCCTATCATGGACGAGTCCTCGGCGATCTCCAGAAGCTCCTCCTGATACTCCTGGTAGTTCTGCATGGCTACATGGGTACCGATACGTCTGAGGTTGTCAGACCATTGTCCAAGATATCTGTTAGGATCCAGATTGAAGATATCCGCACTCTCTCTGGATATGATGCCACAGAGTCCGTTTACCGGACCAAGTACGAAGACATCGAAATTACATACAAGAATCACGAGGACGATCGGTTTGAATAAGTCCCATGGGTCCATGTTTGTTCCTCCTACGTATGTCCTGACAACCTTGAACATTGCAATGCCTGCTCCTATACATGCCAGGAGCCCGGCGATGTCCATGATCGCCACGAAATCTCTGCTTACGACGGAATGCCTGATGGATTCCAATGTGCTCCACATTGATAGTACAGTCATATCTCTACAGTCTTATTCCAAACATGGAACTTAAAACATTCAACATTACCATTCCGATGAACATTCCTACAGCCACTCTCAGGAAGGCGTGTTCTGCTGTCGGGTCGCCTGCAATACCTCCTCGCACCTTGATAAGGAATGCTGTGAAGGCGGACAGGATACTAAATATCCCAAGTATCATGGATAATATGCCTAGAGTGCCTTCGCTCGCTTGCTCCAGATCTCCGTACGGCTCCATCGCTTCGACGAACTTGTCTGCGGTCATCTCGGAATCGATGTAGTCAACGAACTCTGAAAGCCCCTCGGCTATAATGGTGGCTTCGGCCTCAATCCTTACAGCCTTGTCTAAGGTCTTTAGATTCTGCTCCATCTCGTCAATGATCTTCTCCAGTTCGTCCTTTTTCTCTTTCTTTGAGAATCCGAGTGTGCTGAGAATCTTCCGGGCTGTCTCTACACCCATTTCGATATTATCCTTCATCGAGAGCATATAGTGGAGCAGCATGTTTGCGTCTGACAGCTTTAGTTGTCCCATCTCCTGCATCATCCGGGCATATCTCTCGGTGGATTCCATCGTGCTGTTGTATGCCTGTGTGAGACGTGTGAGAGTTCCCAGATCCTCCATTACGCTTATCGCCTTTCCGCCTATGCCGTCTTCTCCGAAGACATTGTCAAAGTGATCCCTGACAGTATTCATCTGTTCTCCAAGATGTGCCAGCTCTCCCAACTGGTCAAGCATGTAGTCGACCTGTTCTGCTGCATTTGTGGCGGATGCGGCGATCTGGCTCGGGTCAATCACAATCTGCTGGGCGTGCGAAATGATGGGGCAGAGCAGGCATACAGCCAGCAACCAATGTCTAATCTTTCTGCATCTCATTTTCTTTCATTGCCAGTTTCTCAGCGGCTGCCCGGTATCCGATATGTGCGGCTTCTTTCAGGTAAGGCTGCTTGTCGCTCTTGTTTGTCTGATAGGCGAATCCCTCCTGAGGTGATAGTTCCGTCGCGTATACTGAACAGTGCTTGCCTCCGATGTTTATAAATGCCTCCTTGTATCTGTAATCGGGGTTCATGTTCATGCCGATGGACATGAGCATGGCTTTTTCCTGCTGACTGAGTCCGAAGTATTTGACAATGCTGTCGATCTCAGTCATGTTTGACTCCTGCGAGAGGAGTATCTTTGTTCCGGAGTTCTGAATGATCGTGTCCTTGACCGACTCGGAAGCAAGGAGGTCTGAGAACTGTTGTGATACTACAATCGCAGATGTATTGTACTTCCTGGAAGTCTTCCATAGCTCCTGTAAGAATCCCGACATCTCCTTATTGGCAATGGCCTTCCATGCTTCTTCTATAATCAGGACCTTCCTTGTGTCAGCGTCCCTTCTCATGATGGAATTGAATGCCGAGATCATTCCTAGTATGACGAGAGGGTAGTATGACTTCTCTCCCTTCTGTGATAGGTCGGCGATCTCGAATACTGTGAAACGGCTTGTGAAGATATCCATCGGGTTCTCGTCATTGAAGAGGAATCCAAAGGTCTGATCCTTTGTGTAACTCTTCAATGCTTGGATCATATCGCTTAAGTCGAATTTTTGCTTGACAATCTTTGTGTCTCCAAGATCCAGAAGTCCTTTATCCTCCTGAATAGGTATAAGCTTTTTGACTATGTAATCATATAGATCTGCGAAAACAGGTTTCCGAATTTCCTGAGATCTAGCGAACAGCTCGATTATGTCTCCCAGGATCGCTTCGTTTTCGGGAAGCCATCCTTTGGCAGGTGACCACATGTACTTGATTATCGACATCAGGTATAGTACCCCTTCATGGTCGCGTTGAAGTATCTTCGGTTTGTTCTCTCCCATGTCCCTGAGCCAATCCTCGAATCCGTGGAAAGCGTCGAACGATATCGGATGCTCCGGATCCCATTTCATATAGATGCCGTCCCTCCCTTCCGACTCTTCCTTGATGATATTGCATAGTCCTTCATATGAATCGCCCATGTCGATGATCGCTATGCTTTGCCCCGCATCATACAGGCTCCTGGTGAGATGATTTGTAAAGAATGACTTGCCGGATCCTGATGGACCAAGTATGAATGCGTTATAGTTCGATATCAGTCCATGCTCTTCTGCGCTCTTCTGGAAATCTATCCTAAGAGGGATGTTTCTGATCCTGTCGCAGAGCTTTATGTTGCCATTGGGGATATCGCGTTGGTAAGTTTCATTGATGCCGAGGCATAGGCATGACATCAGCTCGGCTGTCCTGAAATTCTGCTTTCCAAGCTCTGTGGCAGCTCCTGGTATGGATGCATACCATATGACAGGCGTATCAAGGGTATTCCTCTTGCATGTGATGCCCATTGATGACAGTGCGGCGGCAGCCTTACCAGTGGCGTTGTCGATATCGCTGGCATTAGCCCAGATGACCAGATTGTTGTGAGCCTTGATGGTTATCAGCTGCTTCTCGTGCGAATCCTTATTGAACTCTTCCAGCTCTTCGGCATTACTTGTGTTCTCGAAGCTGCGCTTGGACATACTGATCTTGTGCCTGCGGCTTTTGTCAAGCTCATTGGCAATCTCGTTCTGTGGTACAGTAAGGAAGTAGCTGTTCACAATATGCTCGCAGTCCAATAAGACTCCGATCGGAGCTCCGGTGGAGAGGTGTATTTCCGCATCATTACTGCTGAGTCTTTCAATCTTTGCCGTCGCTCCTATGGTGTAAGGGAGATCCTTTGATTCGCTCAACGAATAAGTATATATCTTCTTTCCGTTTAGTTCGACGCTGTCCTCGCAGATCTTCCGGTCTGTCGGAATCTCCTTGCCGATGCTGAACTGTATATATTTCTCAAGCTCGGTCAGCAGCTCATGGTCATCCAGTCTCTTGAGATTCACTATTTCTGCACTGTTGATCATATGCGCGAATGCAGACGCAGTCCTTTTCAGAAGATCTACTTCTTGTCTTCTGACCGTGCCGACGATATTCTTGAACCCGAATATCCCACAGTCTCCGACAGATCTGAGTGCTGAAGCACGGCTGGAGAGTGTGAGATAGATCCTCTGTTCATGTCTTAGAAATTCTCTGCGGTCAAAGTGGGCCTCGTACATCCTGTCAAGGAATCCTCTTGATGATTCAGCGTGATACCGGTCCTTCAGGAAGATGTCCTGTCTGTGAACTATCATCCACGGTGGAAGTGCACGTAAGGCCGACTCGAACCTCTTATTCAGGTTCGAATAGGTCTGGCTGTCTATCGTATAAGTTGGCTGCAGCGATACCGTCCATCCTACAGTCAGATCTCCTCGCTTTGATACGATGATACTGTCCTTGATCGTGAGCAGCGGGAATGTCTCCCAGAAGTCACGACTGCTTACATTCATTTCCATTCTATCTTGTTTTGCTGTATGTACCTCTCTAATGAATTAAGCTGCAGCTTCAGATATTTCGACAGCCGCATGCAGGATAGCTTTCTTTCGAACTCTCTGGATGTCATGAGCCCTTGGGTGATCTGTACGGCAATATATGCCGCAGTCACTGCAAGAGCACCTATGATCATACCGATGAGGCTTCCTGTGAAAGCCCATATGATTGCCGTAAATATTACTGCGACGACTGTAAGGATAAGGAAGAGAATCAGATATCTTCCTCTTATGCCGAAGTTGCATGTCTCGGCATCCAATGCACGCCATACCCTGTGGACGTTGTTATCCTTATCCATAATCTAGAAAAGCAGTCTGGCAATCTGTATTATGACCACGGCGATGACGATTCCTACGCCGAGCTTCACGAATGCGTCAGATGCATTAGGATCTGTTCGTGAGTGCTTGATGAGGTTCGGCACACACATGACAGCTCCCACCAGTCCTACAAGGATCAGTGAGATGTCGACTATGTGTTCAGAAACGCCTTGAAGAAGAGACTTGATCATTGTTGTAAAGCTGTTCACGTCTCTGGCTTGAGCATTGGCTGTAGCCGCTAGAATCATCTGAAGGACAGCAACTGTGATTACTGTGGTTTTCCTTTTAACTCTATTCATATTATGATGCTATTGATTATCTGCTGGAGTGAGGTCATCTCCCAGTCCGGGCGTCTCCGGAGCAGGGAAGTAACATCTTCCGTCATCAAAGGCATCTATCACAGTTTGTTGATTCGTTGTGTTGGTGGGTGGAATGGTTCGGGTGAACCTGTATCCGAGTTCCTCGAGTTCCTGCTTGATGGCAGGCTCTTCAAAAGAAATATCAGTTATATCCGGCTCATTGGCTATGCATGCAGACTCTACTGCAGACAGACCTGCCCCTTCTGAAGGAGTCGTTCCTCTGTCTGACTCATCAATCACGGGCAAGGATCTGACAGCCTTACGTGGGGTGACATGATCCTCCGGTATCACAATGTCTTTTTGTGATACACCCGGCACGCGTCGGTTCATGTATAAACCTAATGCTATTACCGATACTCCTGCTATTAGGAATATGATATTCATAACCATCTGTATAACTCTTGCGCTGCAAAGATATAAATAAATATCAATAAGATTTAACAAAAAGATTAAAAAACTTTAACAAGAAAGATTCAAAGACTATGTCTTTGTCCCTGGTCAGGATCTGATGTACGGCGCAAGTTAGGATGCTCGATTGCAGCTTCCGTCGGTCCTTCACTCCGAAAATGGGACACTCTTTCAGAGCATCAATTTTCCTCG
>JAFZFH010000137.1 GCA_017555965.1 Bacteroidales bacterium | reverse complement strand
TAGAAATATACATAGGGCAGGAACTGCCCGAATTCAAGCCTGTGGACCGGCCAACGATGGACGACCGTCGCATCAGCGACCTAAGAAGTCGTGCCGGGATGAAGCAGGAAGCCCATAGGCTTTAGACTATGGGTAGTTCACAAAATACAGGCATCACCGCAGAAATAATGTAACAAGTCCACACTGAAATGATATTAAGAAATAAAGGAACAAGATAATGAGTAATATTTCAGTAAACATCACAGAGCTCAAGCAGCTCCTTGAGGCGACACCAGCCTCACACAACATCATGCTCGTGGGAAATCACGGAATCGGTAAGTCAGAGATCCTGTCCGAGCACTACGGTTCGCTCGGAATGCCTGTAGTGGCGCTCTTCCTGGGTCAGATGAGTGACCCCGGCGACCTGATCGGTCTTCCTACCAAGGACGAGAAGACCGGAAAGACAGACTTCATGCCACCGTACTGGTTCCCGACTGACGGCAAGCCGATCGTACTCTTCCTTGACGAGCTCAACAGAGCTAGACCTGAGATTCTTCAGACTGTGATGGATCTGGCACTGAACCGCAAGCTTGCAGGCAAGCTCCTTCCGGAGGGCAGCCGCATCATCAGTGCCGTCAATGCAGGTGACCAGTACCAGCTGACCGATCTTGATCCTGCGCTTGTATCACGATTCAATATCGTAAACTTCAAGCCTACTGCCGAGGAATGGCTCTTGTGGGCGCGTAAGAGCGGTCTTGACCCGAGGGTAATCGGGTTCATAGACGAGAACCGCATGTGGCTGGATAAGGACCCTGACCAGAAGGAGGGTGCAGACACCGGTCTTGACAAGACTCCTGACCGCCGTGCATGGAAGAGGGTATCTGATGTGGTTGCGAACAAGGCAGAACTCAAGGAGATCGACTCAAAGATCATCTCCAGCATCGTAGGTCCTAAGGCTGCTTCAGCATTCATTCAGAATGCGGCAACCAGAAAGATCCTTTCAGGACGCGAGGTGCTTGCCGGATTCGACAAGGCGAAGGTCAAGGACACTATAGCAGAGTACGGAATCCATCAGCTCTCTGTTGTCAACGAAGGCATCTACAGACACCTGGAGGTGGAGAAGGTCCGCGAAAAGGACATTAACACATACTCCGAGAACCTGATGTCGTACTTCCAGTACCTGACAAAGCACCGCAAGGAAGCAGCGGCTCACTTTGCGAACATCTACGTCCAGGGCACCTATCAGGATGCCATCGGATTCATAGCGACCAAGTGTCCTATGCTGGTAATGATGCTTGTCTCATACGTAAAGGGAATAAAATAAGATGCAAGAGAGGTATTCACGTATTCTGGAGCAGTGGTTCATCATGGAGCCACCGCTCTTTCAGGTACTCTGCATACATGAACTGGTCCCCAATGCCCAGATGAAGTGTCCGCTTCGCAGCGGCCGCAAGAAGCTGGAGTATAACCCGGAGATTGTAGTGGAGATGTCCGATGAGGCGCTTGAGGAGGCGCTCCGCGCTGAGGCCGTGAGACTTCTCCTTAAGCATCCTTACGAGAGACGTCCGGACGGTTGCAGCCAGCAGGCCATGGGTCTTGGCAGCAATCTGGTCATCGGCGACAACTACAAACACCCGCGTTTCCGTATAGAGACCCCTCAGGATTACGGGCTCAAGAGCGGGATGAGTTTCGAGTGGTACGCCAGAGAGGTAGAGAGACAGCAGGACGGTTCATCCTCGCATGATACTGATAACCAATCATCAGAAGGCGGATCCGGTGACGACGAACGTGACTCACCTGCCGGTGCGTCTAGCAGAGAAAAGCACCGTGACCTTGCAGAGCTTTGGGATGAAGATGAAATGACAGTTCAGATGATCAACGGCATCATCTCCACGACCAAGAGCTGGGGATCTATCCCAGGCAATCTTGCAGAGATACTTACTTCATCCTTGAAGGCAAAGATCAACTGGCGTAACATCTTCGCCGGCTTCCGCGCAAGCATCATCTCCTCAAAGAGGAAGCTGACAAGGATGCGCCCTAACCGCAGGACAGGTTTTGAGAATATGGGAAGCGTACGCCGCTTTGACACGAAGCTGCTCGTTGCCGTAGACGTATCAGGATCGATTTCTACAGAGAGTCTCCAGTATTTCTACGGTGTGATCAACAGCGCCTTCAGATATGGTTTTGAATCGATAGACGTGATTCAGTTCGACCATGGCGTCAGGGCTGTACAAAGCCTCAAGAAAGTGGTCAAGGATGTAGCTATTCTGGGTCGCGGCGGAACGTCTTTTCAGGAGCCGGTAGATTATGCTCATGAGAACGGGTATGACGGACTGGTGATGCTCACAGACGGATACGCTCCACCTCCGACAATACCGGACGGGTTCAAGACAGGACTCCTGTGGGTATGCGAAAACCAGGCGTGTCTTAACCACCACAAGTCATGGATGGAGACAATGGGCAGAACATGTGTAATGGAATTAGGATAGTATGATGGATACAGCGGAATATTTGATGGAGTTGAAGAAACTCCTGAATGATGTCATCAGAGAATCAGTCAAGTCCGGATGTGACAATTCTGAGGCAGATTTCGTAGATAGAGGACGGTATTATCTTGAGAGATTGATTCTGGGCGAATATATAGGTCGTGGAAAATTCTTCAACCGACGTTCTAAGGACCAAGCCAATCTAGAAAGTACTTGGAATGAGATAAGACCGGAGGTGGAGAAGCATGTTGCAGAGGTCCTCAAGAAATGCCGTTCCAAGAAGATGGTTACGGAAATCAGGCAGCTTACTGCTCAGACTCAGATAAAGGAAGCGATAACTGAGGCCGGGCTGAAGTATCTAATCATTCCGCAGACATACCGCGCAAAGGTTGCCGTAAGACTCGGAAAGAACAATAAGTTTGTCTTCTACATATCTTACAAGAGAACCGCAGAGGATCTCGAAAGATGCATTCCTGCTGTAAAGACAATGATCGAGATGATGAACGACTTAGGTAGTTTAGCTTCAATACAAAAGATGCAGCCATATGAAAACTGGTGAAATGAAAAATGACCTTGAGTACAAGGGATACATAGTCAGGCTTATACCGACAATCAAGGACGTAATCAAGAATGATGTCTCATCCGGCAATGACAAGGGTGAGGCTCATTATCTTTCTATGTGTCTGGATCTTCTCAAGAGGCTCTATCAGATGGACAAGAAGTGGAGCCGATTCCACGCCTGGTCTTATGAAAGCACAGAAGATGTAACACATATATGGGGCATCATTCAACCGGAACTGGCTGAATTCATCCAGGAACAACTCAGGCAGCTAAGACACAAGAAGATGACTAAAGACATCAAGTCATCCTCTGCCAAGGCGGTGATTGCAGCAGCGATGAAGGAAGCAGGACTGAAGTATCGCTACACCGGTCAGACACATAGGGCGAAGGTTTCAGTGCTGATTACCAAGGACAGATGCCTGACTGTGTATATAGCGTACAGCAGACTGAATGACCAGCTCCCTGACATCATCCAGTCATTGAAGAGCATCAAACATGAACTGGATGCGCTTGGCAGTGGCATAACCATAAGCAAGGCTCAGGGTACTTGGACCATGTAGCATTAACTGGAAGTCGGGGGTTGTTGCAGAAAGGCACTAAATTATATAAATTTGTCATCTAGCTGCATAAAAGGACTCTTTATGAAAACGTCGAAGCGAAAAAGGCCACAAAACACAACGCAATCTGCTGAGATTGTAAATCCGTATGAGAAAATCGGAAAGTATTTTACTAGCCGTTCTCCTATCGGAGAGCAAGATATTATGAAGATTATCTTCATCTTATATTGTGCTAAGAAGGATATACGACTGAACTTCGTTGATAATATACTCGTGTCCGACGCGGAGATATGCGACAACTTATATCTCAGATTATGCAATGCTGCAACCGGGGGTCGCACTGACCATAAATTTCAGCCGTATGTGGTTAATATGTATGAGGCATTTGTCGAAGCTAATACAAGAGTACGGATACATAAGGAATATCTTCGAATCCTTTCGCATATTGTTCAACGATACGCTGGTTTCAGGGACAATATATTATTTCCTCCACTACCTTTACTTACCACGATATCACATATCTTGGATGAGAATGACTGTAAGTCAGTATATCTTTTTAATGATAACCTAGGAGCATTATCATGGTTTCTAAGTGAAGATGTGTCTGTATACGCACATAACGAGGTGGAGTATCTTAATCTGATTCGAGATGTGTTGTACGATGCTCTAGAATCTAAAGGCAAAATACGTAATCATGACGGGAAGACACCTTATGATGCTATAGTATCCTTTTCCGGTGTGGATTATTTCTATGCACAAGGAATTGACAAATACGTTACGGCATTTAGGTTGAAAAGCAACCTGCAGAAACAGGTCGTGAGTTTCATTCTAGATAACTGTACTGCAGACATAATGGTCTTTTTACTGCACCATAGGCTTGGTAATGATTCCGATTATACTAGCTTACGCAAGAGATTCTGCGATGAGGGTATATTGGACGCAGTTGTCACTCTCTCTGATGACACTTTTGATGACATCAAGGTATGTACATCGTTGGTCGTTCTCAATAGAAAAAAGACTGATGATAAGGTGACATTCATATATTCTGATGACTTGCTTTTTGCAAGTGAAGAATCAGATTATGATATATTTAAAGATGCCCGACCTAGAAACAGGACACAGGTAACCTATCGTGAAATGGCTGAGGTCGAATGGTCTTTAAATGCAAGGCTTTATCTTAGCCCTGCACCCAAATGTCGCGAAGGTCAAGAACTCATAAGGTTGAAGGATCTTATAATACGCCATGCTCAGTATGATTCCTATGCTAAAGACTCACAGGTCCTTAGCATGTGTTCTTGCTCTGATTCCATCATTGAGGCAATGGGAGAGTTGGAGTATATCAAAGGTATAAGTAGAAGAGATACGTATTGCAAAGTAAGCCAGCCTGCTGTCATCTTTCATGTTGATGAGGATTCATCAATCAATGCAGCAGTTTATGATTCATTAGAACCATGCTTTATAGATGATTCGGTATATACCCTCATACCGGACACGTCAAAGGTACTCCCCCAGTATCTTGCCTATGTCATATTGCATGACCATTCATTCAGGAAATACTTATGGGATTTGATGGAATATCCTAAGGCCTTTCAGAATATTCTTCCTGAGTATATCCTTAATAGAGAGATTGCTATCTATACAGACATCGAGAAGCAGAGACAAATAATTGACGCTTTACGTAAAGGCAAAGAAGGGTCAAGACAATATAATGTTCTGATTGCATCAGCAGATTCTGACATTATAGGTGAAGAGCGTCTATCATTACTATCACGCAGGAATATAAGAGTAGTAGATACAGCCGCTTCTGTAATAGAACTTGAGCAAAAATTAAAAGTTTTCACTCAAGGGAGTGTATCTGCATCTGATAAGCTAGATGCAGTAATTGTTGACGCATCCATCCCGAGCGGCAGTCCTAAAAGTTCATCGCCCTACGACGGATTCATCGCTGTCTCTTCATACATACAACGTCAATATGAAATACCGTTCTATGCGATATCTGATGTACCTAGGGACAACATGACTCAGGTTCCGTATTTCTGTTGGGAATATTTCACATCAGAAACCAATAAGCGATTCTTCTCCAAGGAGATAAATCAGTTTACACCGCTCTTGAACTCGTTAATTAATGAGCTGGAGACTATCAAGTCCGATGATTCCGTTTTGAGAAACAAATATCCCGAGTTCTATACCGCTGCAGAATGGCTAGACAGTCAGAGAGCAGGGATGAATTTCGCAGCGGAGATCACCAAGGAACTGAAGGCGGACATCAACTGCTCGCAGGAAGACATGGACAAGACGGTCAACAACATAAGAATCCTAACTCAGAATATCTTCGAATGGATTCAGGAGGTCAACCTTGCGCCAGCATCCCTTGATCCAGGCGCAGTGGCTATCATGCTACGCGACAAGACGTATAAGGAATATATGTACCCGAACCAGAACATAATGGATGAAAGCCTTGCATCAATGATCGCGACACTGTACAAGATAGGAAATGAAGGTTCCCACAAGTTTTTTTTCTGTGATCTTTACAGACGTACGGCAATACTGAGCCTGATGACTCTTGTCCAGTGGGCGTATGACAATAAGCACCTGTTTGACAAGCAGCATGAGGGTTTTTACATCAGCAGTTCAATCATAGAGGTTCAGGAGTTTGAAGATGTCGTACAATGTGACACTTCAAGGGGCGAGCCATATTTCTACACCAGAAATGTACATCTTGGCGTTGGCAAGATATCAAACATCAAGGCCGGCGACAAGGTAAGGGTAAGCGGATACAGCCTTGAGAAAAAGAATCGCCGTGAAGACCTCGGAGTGATATATTTCTCTGATTTCAAGAACTGGTCAAAAATAAACTGACCCAGCATGTAACCTTTCTCTCTCATTAAGATAATCTAATATAAAGAGACAACAATGAGAGAGAAAGTCATCCAATATTTAAGCACCTCCCACTGGAAAGATCTTACTGACGTAAGAAGTGGTGATATCATCCCGTGTGTTATCTGCGACGAGATGATAGAAGGTCATGTGTACGTATCCCCTAAAGACATCAACGTTACACTTCACGGAGTCAAGCCGCAGCTTAGAGCATCATCACACATCATGCTGATGGCACCGAAAATCTATACAGTAGACCCCTTCACCGGATCAAGACTGAATGACTATGGAGTACTTCGACTGAAGGAGCTTCTTGCAGGTCTATATCATGATTACAGAATCATAAGAGACAATGAGGACAAGATTGCCGGCCTACTCCCGGAATTCATATCAGCCAAAGACAAATACAGGCAGGAAATATCCCGACAGCAGAAACGCAAGGCTTCGTTGAAGAAATCCTTCAAGGAGGGTCAGCTATCACAAAAGGAGTACATGCAGGAAGTTGCGAAGATCAAGACATGCCTGCATGATGAAAAAGTTACTCTGGACAGGAAATTCAAAGAAATCTTCACACCAATCCTTTCCGAATGCGTTCATTGTGATAACCTTATGGAGGCGGTAGAAGCGACGATTCGGGCAAAATAGTCTCCATCTGAAGACACTATTTCACAAGTCACTGAAAAATTTCATCTGAAATTGTAACATTATCCAAAGAAAAGTATAGATAATATCAGAAACCAATTTATAACTATTCATATGACAGAAAAGAAGATTCCGACAGTAGAGCAGCTGAATGACTTCCGTCAGCAGATAAAGACAGCAGTGACCAGCTCAGATTACGATAAGCTTAACGCTTTCATCGAGGAGTACGACCTTTACACCAAGGTCTTTGAGGAGAACGGTAAGATGGGCGTAAAGGATGCTGCAGGACAGATCCTCGTACCGGCTGAGTTCGACGAGGTAGGTTATACCTTCATGGACCACTTCAAGCCTCACGCAGTACCGGTTCTTAGAGACGGTAAGTTCGCGCTTGTCGCACAGGACGGCAAGGGTACTATGCTCTCAGGCTTCGAGTATGACGAGATACACTACACAACAGAGTGCTGCTATATCCTCGTCAAGGATGGCAAGAAGGGCATGGCGCTCTCCAGCGGTACCGTAGTCATCCCAGCGCAGATGGATCAGGTATACACACCGTTCAACGGCCTGGCATCGTTCGAGAAGGACGGCAAGAGCGGATTCTCGATGGTCTACGAGGGCATCAACACAGAAGCCATCTATGATGACTGTGATATAGAGGGTGATACCTACCTGGAGGTAGTGAAGGATGGCGTGAAGGGATTCATTGACTCCAACGGAGCCTTCACCACAGAAGAAGATGAGGCGTACTTCGGTACGTTCTGCGACTAGAGGTCGCATTGTGTTCCATAGCGTGTTGTTTTGGGCGGTTTGGCAGTTAGCCTTACCGCCTTTTTATTATAAATTAGTATCTTTACGAAAAATCGAGACAATCATGAAAGAGAATATCGCAAAAGAGTTCTATCAGCTGACCGAATGGCTGAAGACTAAAGACGGCACTGAAGATATCCTTAATGAATTCTTTGACAGAGAATTAGGCAACATCCTGGATTATGTGGAAAGTTACTGTGACGAAGATCATTTTTGGGAGTCATATGTCACTATGAGAATCGAGGAGATGATGTTCAAATATGGAGAGCTAGAAGTCTGCGGCTTCACTCCAGACCAAGATATACTCCGCACCATCATTGGAAATAAGTAAGACAAGAGATGCCACAAAAGCAGTTAGCTTTCGTGGCATCTCCTCTTTGGTAATTCAGATATGAAATCCAATGCGTCATCTGGCAGACTATAGTCTAGCTTTCCGTTATCGCGCAGCTCCATCAACAGTCTGCCAAGCAGATTCGGACCGACATACTTCCCATCCTTCGGTTTGACTCCCCAGGCATCAGGGTTGGTTTTGGAAAAGCTTGACTGGTCTTCAACGATGAAGTAGTCCGAGCTCTCTTTGAGTTTGTTTCTGAACTCCTCGCACTGATCATACTTTGTCTGAAGGCAGAACTTCATAGCGTCAATCACCATCTTACCCCAGTCTTCCCTTCTGAACTTTTTCTCATAGCTTTTAGCCGTCATCTTGATAGCATCGCTCTTCTTGCCATTTGCCGTAATACCGTCTATGATATTCCTGAGCACAGTAGAATCCTTGAACTTCATCAACTGAAAAAGTTCCTCACTGCTGTTGAAAATATAGTCGTTTACTTTGAGCGGGGTCTTAGCGAAGTTACAGAAGATTCCCCACTCATCCTTCACCTTATGGATTACGGCGCACTTTTCAGCGTCATATTCGACATATCCCCAATACTCAGGATAATAATCTTTGATAAAGTCAGCTATGCTGTAAAAACTCATAATGTAATCTCCTTCTGTGAACCCTGGATCAATTTATTCTTCTCGTTTACCTGGACCTGTTCGACCTTTATAATCCTTACATTCGAAGCATTGAGGACTGCTCGGTTGGTATCTCCGTCAGGCTTTGTCTGAGCTTGCGGCCATGCAAGATAAATAAGACCGATTTCATCTAAGAATCTTGACGCGGCGTTCTCTGCCGGAGCGTCCGCCTTGTCAAGCATCTGCTTCAAGGTAGCCTTCTTACCTGTCAAGACGTTACCTATATACTTCCTGAAGCACTTTCCCGAGACCTTGGCTTCCTGAGGGAGAGTCCCAAGGGAAGCCTCCACCTTTTGTATTACAGCCGGATTGACCTCCTTGCATGAGAAGACATGATTGTCCTGGGTAATATCCGGGACCTCGACCGTATATACATAGAGGCTATCCTTTCCGTTTGCCTTGGCGGCCTTGGATGCATATAAGGCTGCTGTTTCATAGCTGGAAGTGATGTATATGCCATTGCCGAACTTGGATTTCCCTTCACCGGTTCCAAGGAACGACATATCAAACTGGCTGAACAGATGGCATGTGCCATGATAGAAGATTTCCATAATGTATGAATGAGTCTATAAAGATAGGCATTTTTCACTAATTGGAGCCAACTTATGAAGCGTTCTCCAGTCATCATGCATGCCGCCACGTACCTTTCTCGTTCCTTGGACTCTCTCATAACCTTCCCACAGGACTGTCGAATGGCCCAGAATGATGAACTCCGGCCTCATACTGCTGCTTCTGATGATACGATCAAGGATACCGCCACGCCCGAACCTGTCGTAGTTACCGCCGAGTCCATGGTCCTGAAGCAACAATATCCATGGAGCTTTTCTATACTCGTGTACGAATAAGCTATTATACATTGCAATAGCATCAGTCATGAAGAAGGCCACGGCAAATCGTTCCGCTCCCCAACTATCGTCACGATCTTTGTCGCGTTCGTAGATGACGAGAAAAAAGTAAGGGTTCTCCCGATCGTACCAATCCTTCGGGCATCGTCGGGCAATCTCCAGCGAAGGATATTCCCCACGAGGAAGTATATCCTCTCCTTTCCACTCCACCCTTCCGATTTCATGGTATCCATACACGCATCTTGGCATGGCAAGATGTCGATTCAGATAGTCTCTTTCCATCCAGTAGTCCACCTGGATAAAGCAGTGAACCGACTGGGACATGTTCCCAACCTTGATAAGAGTGCCATCAGTATAGCTTCCCGGATAATACCCTACACGGCCGGCCATGAACTCTGTAAAAGGTACGAAGTCGCCGCTCTTGTAATCCTTGAGCCACTGCGGCATGTCATCCCTATAAGTCTTGAGATATTCAATCATAGTGTCAGAGTATAACGATGTTTCTTCTATTGAACCAGGTAACCGGGTCATTGGCATTATACCTTTCGAGAATGATCCTCTTCATCTCCTGAAGGTCTTCCATCTCAATAGTGTCATGCATGGCATACATCAGAGGCATCATGGATTCAGCAATATCCTCATCAGAGTATCCCACAATGCCATACATCAGTGCCTCCATCTCTTCAGAGATGATCATGCCGGAATGGAATCCCTTCATGTCATGCCTCTCAAAGAATGCATCACTGTGACACCACATAGAATAGGTCTCCTTAGTCTTAAGGAGCTCCACATGGGAGTCATTGATGACATATCTGACTTCGCCCGTGGTCCTGTTCCAAGAGATAAGGCCATACGGGGTTCCATGGCCGAGCATGATAATCTTGTCGTGGGACTTGATCTGCTCTACCACTTCCTCATCAGTAATCCTAGGATCACTGATAACATCATAACCTTTATCTTCGTAGACAGCTTTAAGCATATCTGTGGACCTGTCGTCCGGATGAATGACTAATACTTTCTTCATATGAAACTGAGTTTTCCCTATATATTCTGTCTCTTGGAAACTTGTTACAAAGATTATTAACGATTGTTGTAACGGGAGATATTAGAAATAGATAGTAAGTAGTAAAAACTATTGTACAATGGCAAAGCGAAGCATAAGAAAAATAATAGCCGGTGCCCGCAGGGAATCCTACAGAGGGCTTAAGCATCAGATTAGGGGCATGATGTGCGTAGATGACATCACGGTCGACACTCATCTTGCGGTCTTCTCTGAAGAATATATGCGTTTATTCTGGAGCCATCTGATAACAGGATGCAATTTCTTGCGTCGACTAGGTAAAGACGAGACTTGCGCCAGACCAAAAGATATAATAAAAAATGTAAGCAGACAATGCACTATTGGCGTTTATAATGGAGCGACAAAGATTCACTTGAAGGATTCTACATTCTACATCAAGGAATATGGAGAGTTACTCTCTTGCGGGCCTTATAGCTTCGGGAATGCCGTCTTGAACATCAAGGCAGACGATGCTGTCGGCCTAATGACAACCTATGATCAAGAGATCAGAAGATGTAATGAAGTCGTAAGTAAAGCCATCAAAGAAGCATTGACAGAAGCTGCTGCACTAGAGATTGCACTTACAACAGCCAAGACTGTTGCTGAGGATATCATAACCAGGTATGGACTGGATATCGAGGCAACCGATGTCGGCAGACAGAGAGTGAAATTCTTAGTAACCTTTAGCAAAAACCCAATCTTCGAGAAAGAATTCTGGGCCTCTTTGGATGAGTTTAGACCAAGGCTTATGGGTGCAGTCCGATCACTGCAGCATCAGGAGCTGATAAGTTTCCGGTAAAAATTCAAAACATTCTCGGCCATTGTTGTAACTCTTTCTAGTGG
>JAFZFH010000136.1 GCA_017555965.1 Bacteroidales bacterium | reverse complement strand
GACTGCATTTTCGGTCTTTGCGACCTCGCTGCGATACATTCTTATGAGCCACCAGCTCTGATATGTAAACAGGCAGGCCATGACTATGATGACTGCAACTGCTATATGTTTCAGGTTGTTCTTCATATCTGCAAAGTTATTCAAATATATTTTCCTTACGTCCACGTTAACACTATTTAACACTGTTTAACATTGGATAACACTTTTTGAGGATTGCGTTTGTAAACTTTGCAGAAAAGATTCTCACGTCGGGACTATGTCCCTCCTCAGAATGACATAAAAAACAAATATTATGAAACGAACACTATTCTATTTATTCTGCACAATGATATGCATCAGCGCATATTCTCAATCGAAGGATGAAAGTCTCGACAGTCTCTATTATTCTTTGCCTGAGGCTATGGTTACGGGTGATAAGCCGATAGTCAAGGCTGATAAAGGCAAACTCATCTATGACCTGCCGCACATCATCAAGGATCTGCCTGTCGATAATGCTTATGATGCCATCAAGGAACTGCCGGGGGTCATTGAAAGCAATGGTTCTTTCACGCTTGCCGGACGAGGTGCAAAGGTTGTCATCGACGGAAAGGTAACGAATATGACCTCAGAGCAGCTGAATATGCTTCTCAAGAGCATACCTGCCTCAAGCATTGCCAATGCGGAAGTGATGTACAGCGCTCCTGCCAGATATCAGGTGAGAGGGGCGATGATCAACATAACTCTTAAGAAGGCAGAAGGGGATGTTTCTCCGGTATTGGGAGAAGTCACAGGCAAGTGGCAATATAAGGAGAAGCACGCATTTGAAGAAAGGGCAAGCCTGATATTCAACAAAAACAAATTCTCGGGTGACGTGCTATACTCTCATACTCATGGAGAGAATTTCAGGGAAGCCGGTGCAGTGTCTCATCATACACTCAATGACGGAACCGTTCATGACATCATAAACGATGCTGTCGTGAACGGAAAGGGATATAATCATAATTGGAGAGTCGGAGCCGACTATCTCATTGATAAAGATCATTCCATCAGCGGAGTCTATACGGGATTATGGTCCGATGATTATTCCCTGCAGAAATCAAGCGGCACATATAACACGTTCAATGAGTACAGCACCAATAAGAAGATGAATAATGCGAGACTGGACTATCATGCTCCATTCGGTCTGTCTGCCGGAGCAGAGATGACACTCTATGAGGCTCCGATTCTGCAGACTATGAGTGATTACGACGGAAACAATATATTGACCGGCACCGACAATCAGAAAATCAGCAGATGGAAAGCCTTCGTCTCGCAGGAGCATAATACCAAAAGCGGCTGGGGAATAAATTACGGAGTCATCTTCAACACCTCCACCGATGACAGCTGGCAGAAGTTCACGGGCACCGGGGATGTTCCGGAAGATATGTCATCTGTGCAGACTGAAAGCATTCTGAATATATATGCAGGATTTAACAAGACATTCAACGGAAAATTTATGGTTGATATCTCCCTTGCAGGAGAACGCTACCATAGTCCTATGTGGAAGATGTGGGATCTATATCCAAATGCCGTCGCTGTATATATGCCGAATAAGGATCATCTGTTTCAGTTATCTGTAAGTGGTGAAAAGAACTATCCTGAATATTGGGCTGTCAAGAGTTCTACGAATGTAGGCATGGGCGGATATCAGCAGATTGTAGGTAATCCTGATCTGAAGCCCTCAAGTTCCTGGGATGGTCAGTTTGTCTATATGCTGAAGAACAAGTACCTGCTTGCTGCCTGGTTCAACTATACGGATGATTATTTCGTCCAGACCGAATACCTTCATCCTGAGCGTCTGAATAACATCTACAAGTGGCTGAACTTCGATTTTCATTATACTGCCGGCATGCAGTTGAGTATTCCTTTCAAAGTCGGAAAATGGCTTGACACCAAACTGACATTGACCGGACTGTATCAGCGTGAGAAGGATTCGGATTTCTATGATATCCCGTTTGACAGAGGTAGATTCGGCGTTCAGGCAAGGATGAACAACAATATCACCATCTCAAGGAAACCGTTCCTCCTTATGAACATTGCCGGAAATTATCATTCAGGTGGTATTCAAGGAATAATGGATATTCCTCAGGGAGGTGGCTTGGATATGTCTCTTACCTGGAAATTCAATAAAGAAAGAGCAAGTCTGAAAGTCGGATGTTATGACATCTTCGAAACCCAAGGCGTTTCACCATACATCAATTATGGCAATCAGGTCGTTAAGAACTGGTATCCTTCATACAGAAGTTACAACGTTACCTTTACATACCGTTTCGGAGCTTATAAGGAGAAAAAGAGAGAGGAGGTAGATACGAGCCGGTTCAGGTAAAAACATATAACTGTTGTTAAACATAAATATTGCCGGTCAGAGGACGTGAGTTTTCTGGCCGGAGTTACAATACATACGTGAATTACTTGTATTTCTGCCCCCCCGATTATATTTGTAGTCTGGAACGAAATGGTGCGGTTTTGCATCTATATATTGACGATTAAACGAACTTATATGAAAAGGATTATAGCAGCATTTTTCTTTATTGCGGTCTCTTTGATCACTTCTCGTGCATCTATGGCTCAGGACATAATTCACACTTATGATTCTGCTCCTATAAAGGCTAAGATACTTGAAATCGGAGACGACTATATGTATTATAAGACCTGGGATAACCCAGACGGGCCATTGTACAATATGTCTCTTTCACGGGTCCTGAAGATTGTTTTTGAGAATGGCACGACCAAGACCTTTGCCCCGGTTTCGCCGTACATAAGTCCAGGTCCATACGGGACATATCCGTTGGATTACAGATGGGGACATTACTACGGACCATACGGAAGAATATCTCGAGGACAGATTGCCGACCACATAGGATATTCACTATATGGCAGCGAATATATGAAGGCCAGCAACCAATATACCTGGGGAATCTATCTGACAGGAGCCGGTGTGGCTGGTTTAGTGGTGACGATAGCAGCACATATCGCATACGCTGAGATGAATGACTTTACCAGCCAGCACGGGATGCATAGTTCCGGTTCAGATATAGGTGTAGCTGCCGGATATATCGGAAGTGTTGCCTGCCTTGGAGCAGGAATACCGCTGTGGGTAAAAGGAAGCAAGGGGCTCAGGAAAATTGCTGATGACTACAACAGGACATACGTGAATCCGGACAGGAACGGCAGCACTCCTAATCTGTCACTCGGTGCAACAAGAAGCGGAGTCGGTCTGGCGTTTAATTTCTGATTTTTTGATTTCAATCGGGATGATTTATCATTCATTTAAGTTCTATTATAAACAGTAACGGATTATGAAACGAATCTTAACAATTATGGCAGCGATTGTCTGCCTTTGTGGATGTGAGAAGATCTTCACGCCTATGAGTGTCACCCTATCAGCAGATGGCGAAACTGTGACAGTACACACATCCATTCAGCCACAGACATTGGATATTCTGGACTACAACGGAGAAGGCGCCAAGATTCCGGAATATGACGAGGAAAGTCAGACCTATACAATCACGAATGACTGGCTTACTGCAAGCATTTCCGAAGCATCGTATGATAACGGGCAGTACGAACTTGTCCTTACAGCCGTTAAGAATACAACCGGAAAGCGAAGGACTCTCTATGTGGGAGGAATGGACAAGAACTATCAGGACAGCATGGAAGTTACACAGGAATAATAAGGCATTATACTATGAAACGAATCTTGACAATTATGGCAGCGATAGTCTGCCTTGCCGCTTGTGAAAAGCCTGTAGATACATCAAAGATCATCGGGACTTGGAGTGAATGTTATGATGATCCCTACTTCATCATGGACGGCACTGTGGAATATACATTCAAGGCAGACGGAACATATCAGGTGTATGCGTATGATGCATTGTCCGGAAGTGAAGTTACAAGGACACATGAATATACCCTTGACGGGAATGTGATTACTTTGAATACTGCTGTTACTGACAGCGCACATAGCCCAAGTTATACGATCACTGAACTTGATGGCAAGGAGATGTCCTGGCAGAAGGTCGGCACGACTTATACACCAGGCTCAAACGGCAGTGATTATAAACATTTCAAGAGAAAATAATGAAACTGATTCTTTCGATAATTCTGCGTTATGTCGCACTTGTAGCCCTGTATATGCTTATAGGTTGGGCTTTCGGAATGTATGAGACATTCAGCATCTGGAGGATGCTTCTGATGGGAGCTGTATTCTCAGGAATAATGTTAGGGTTCAGCGAGTGGCAGAATTCTAAAAAGAAGCAGAATATCTTCCGATGACCGCGTCACTATCGGCAGATGAAAGTGAGACTATTCCGATACGGACGGATATATCGGAAGCTATGTGACATATATCAAGGCGGAGCCGGTGAGATAAATCAAGACATATATTTTTCCACTCCACTCACAATGACATTGTAAGATTTCGCTTGCCTTCATTTGAGATGAGGTAGGTGAGATCTTTTTTATTGTCCATGAAGAATTGTTCTACCAGGACTGCCGGGTCATTAGGCTGATTTCCATGGTAGAGAAGTTGCATTGAGAAGACTGCACAGTTGGATTTCATTTTCATTTCGGAACGATCTCTTAACAGTGAGAAAAGGGGGAAATAATAGGAGCTTGTGTATACATTTTCCATAAAATCACATATTCCAGAATGGATTTATGCATAAAAACTTCCTTACAGATAGTTAATTTACTAAATTTACATGATTTTTAGCCGTATTGAAAGACTTCGATAATTGTATTGTGCAGAAAAGTATCCTCAATAGAGGTTAAGCATATAGTACCACAACTGATTAATGACGCTTTTATGGAATTAAAGAAAACGGTTAACGACAAGTTTCTGACATTGTTCGGAAAACCAGGAGTCGTCTATGCATCAGCAGGACGAATCAACCTCATCGGAGAACACACCGACTATAACGGAGGTTTCGTGTTTCCGGGAGCGATCGACAAGGTCATCATGGCCGAAATCCTTCCTAACAACACAGATCAGGTGAATGTGTTCTCCATCGACATCAACGAGGAGGCACACTTCGGTCTTAATGAGGACGATGCTCCGTCTCAGTCCTGGGCCTGCTACATCTTCGGAGTATGCCGCGAGATACTCAAGAGAGGTGGCGTGGTAAAGGGATTTGATGCTGTGTTTGCAGGCGATGTACCTCTCGGAGCAGGACTGAGCTCATCAGCGGCATTGGAATCATGCTTTGCCTATGCACTGAACGACATGTTCAATGACAATGGCATAAATAAATTCGAGCTTGCACGTATCGGCCAGTCGACAGAGCACAACTACTGCGGAGTGAACTGCGGCATCATGGACCAGTTCGCATCCGTAATGGGACAGAAAGGCAAGCTGATGCGCCTGGACTGCCGCTCCATGGAATTCGAGTACTTCCCTTTCGAGTCGGATGAATATGAACTTATTCTAGTTGACTCAAGAGTGAAGCACGAGCTTGCGGACTCCCCTTACAACAAGCGAAGGCAGTCGTGCGAGAGGGTAGCCAGACGTCTCGGTCTGGATACGCTTCGTGACGCCACACTTGAGATGCTCGGCAATATACTTCCGGACATAACAGCAGAGGACTATTTCAGGGCAAAGTTCGTCATCGAGGAGAAGGAGCGCGTACTCGCTGTATGTAACGCCCTCAATGCAGGAGACTTCGAGACAGTGGGAAGGAAGATGTACGAGACCCATGAGGGGCTGTCAAAGGACTATGCCGTAAGCTGCGAGGAGCTGGACTTCCTCAATGACATTGCCAAGGAATGCGGCGTGACAGGATCCCGCATCATGGGAGGCGGATTCGGCGGATGCACCATCAACCTTGTCCGCAAGGAACTGACCGATGCGTTCGTCCAGACAGCAAAGGACAGATTCAATGAAAAATATGGTCACGAGCCTAAGGTATATCCTGTGGTGATAAGTGACGGAGCCCGTAAACTTGAATAATCATGAGTGGAAAAAGAACAGTTCTCGTCTCAGGAGGTGCGGGATACATAGGATCGCATACCGCAGTCGAGCTTATCAATGCCGGCTACAATGTCGTCATCATAGATAATCTCTCCAATTCGGAGAGCGATTCTGTGACCGGTGTAGAGCAGATCACAGGAAAGAAGGTCGATTTTGAAGTCGTAGACACATGCAACACTGAAAGGCTGAAGCAGGTCTTTGACAGATACGAGTTTGACAGCGTGATCCATTTCGCAGCCTACAAGGCGGTGGGAGAATCAATGGCAGAGCCACTGAAATACTACCAGAACAACCTTGTCTCGTTCATGAACATCGTCAGCCTGATGAAGGAGTACGGACGTCCCAACATCCTATTCTCGTCATCCGCGACCGTCTATGGCGATGCGGAGCATCTCCCCGTAACTGAAGACACACCTCGCCAGCCAGCCACATCCCCATACGGCAACACCAAGCAGATTGCCGAGGATATCCTTCGTGACTGCTGCCGGGCATATGCTGGAGTGAATGGCATTGCCCTCAGATACTTCAATCCTATCGGAGCGCATCCTTCAGCACTTATCGGAGAGTTGCCGAGAGGAGTTCCAAACAACCTTGTGCCGTTCATCACCCAGACGGCAGCAGGCATCCGCGAGTGCCTCAGCGTCTTCGGCAATGACTATGACACCCCTGACGGCACCTGTCTGCGCGACTATATCGATGTCGTCGATCTGGCAAAGGCTCATGTCGCTGCAGTCGACCGTATGACTGCAGGAAAAATGGAGGAGAGTTATGAAATATTCAACATCGGAACAGGACGTCCGGTATCAGTACTCGAACTTCTTACAACCTTTGAGAAGGTCAACGTCCTCAAGCTCCCTTATAAGATGACCGACAGACGTCCGGGAGACGTACCAGCCGTATGGGCCGAGACATCCAGGGCCAACGAAGTGCTGGGATGGAAGGCGGAGAAGACTCTGGAAGAGACCCTCAGGTCGGCCTGGGAATGGGAGAAGAAAGTCAGAAACATAAAATAGCAACAGAAATGAAACCTACATTATTCGTTCTTGCCGCCGGAATGGGCAGTCGTTACGGCGGACTCAAGCAGCTGGACGGGCTCGGACCTAACGGAGAGACCATCATGGACTATTCCATCTACGATGCCATCCATGCCGGCTTCGGCAAGGTGGTTTTCGTCATCCGCAAGGACTTCGAGCAGGACTTTCGTGACAAGGTGCTTTCAAAGTATGAGGGTCATGTTCCTGTCGAGGTTGTCTTCCAGTCTATAGACAAACTACCTGAAGGATTTGTATGCCCTGCGGACAGGACTAAGCCTTGGGGGCCGGCTCATGCGGTCATCATGGCAGCAGGGGCTATCAACGAACCGTTTGCGGTGATCAACTCAGATGATTTCTACGGCCGCAATTCCTTTGAAGTGATTGCAGAGGAACTGATGCGTCCGAGAGAGAGGAAGGGTGACTACTGCATGGTCGGCTTCAGGGTCGGCAACACTATGACAGAGAACGGAGGAGTCAACCGTGGAGTATGTCAGACTACTGAAGGTCTTCTTACATCTGTGGTAGAATGCAAGGACATAGCATATGACGAAGCACACGAGATCGCTTATAAGGATGAGAGCGGCACCGTACATATTCTGGATTACAACACTCCTGTATCAATGAACATGTGGGGCTTCACACCAGACTACTTCGATTTCGCGACACGCGAGTTCACCGCCTTCCTGTCGGAGAAGATAGATGTGCCGAAGTCAGAGCAGGTCATACCTGATGTCGCGGATGCATTGATAAAGTCTGGAGAGGCTACCTTCAAGGTGCTCGACACAGACTCAAGGTGGTTCGGAGTGACATACGCCGAAGACCGTCCGGGAGTCGTCGAGAAATTCGCAGAACTACATAGAGAGAAGGTTTATCCGGATAAACTATTCTGATCTACAGCATTTCAGGGATGACGCAAAACGTCATCCCTTGCTTTCATACCGTCACCGATGCAATAAGAAAAGCTGATTGCCGCAATAGAAACAAACATCAGCCAAACATTTGGGGAGTCACATATGCTCAATACCTTTGCCTCGGTTTTTAAAACATACAAATATGAAAGCATTATTGATTATCGTCAGCCTCATAGGACTGGCATTTGTAATGACGGCAGCGGACAAGATCCACAGCACAAGACAACTTAAAGCGGAACCAGTCAGACTAGATGACAAGGACAAATTGGGTGAAGCAATGAGAAGATACCACGAAATGGTTGATTAGAACAATTTAAAGGAAACGTCTAAAATGGAACTGAGACAGCTCAAATATTTCGTCAAGGCAGCGGAAACATTGAATTTTTCTGAAGCGGCACGCCTTCTGTATGTGACCCAGAGTACCCTGTCACAACAGATAAGGCAGCTTGAGCAGGAGCTTGACACTATGCTTTTCGACAGGGACAGCCATAACGTCACACTGACAGAAAGCGGTGAGAGGCTTCTTCCTTTAGCGAAGCGGACACTTCAGGATGCCGATATATGCGGATGCGCCATCAAGGACCTTAACAAGATGCTGTCCGGTTCCTTAAATATCGGTATTACTTACACTTTCGCCCCGATCCTTACCGAGACTGTGATCGCCTTTATGAAGGAGCATCCTGCAGTGAAGCTTAACATCAGCTACAAGACAATGGAAGAGCTGATGGAAAAACTTACAAAGCGTGAACTAGACTTTGTACTGTCATTCAGGCCATCATCATTACATCCTGAAATCGAGTCGCACATCCTCTTCGACAATCATCTGGCTGTTCTGATGAACCGCAATCATCCTCTTGCTGAAAAGGAGAAGCTGACTCCGGAGGAGCTGCTTCCCCACAGAATCGCCATGCCGTCAAAGGGACTGCAGTCGAGAAACACCTTTGACAATCTCTTTCCACATGCTCACGAAAATCTGCATATTGTGGCGGAGATAAACGACGTGAACGTGCTTCTCGACGTAGTCAGCCGTACCGGACTTGTGACCATCCTGTCCGAGGCGGTAGTCAGTCAGAACGAAAGACTCAAGGCTATTGCATTGGACTATTCAGATAACATAATGCAGGGCTGCGTGCACACTCTTCGCAACAGTTATAGAAAAAGGGCAGCAGAGGAGTTCATAAAGATGCTTAGAGATTCCGAAGCGGTAAGGGAAAGGGCCAATCAATGGCTCGGATAATGAATTTCATAAATACACTTTTTGAGGGAGCAGAAGGAATCTGGAGTGGCGGCATAGCGCACATCATCATAATAATCTCGATCGTAATCGCATTAGGCAAGCTGTTAGGTAACACGAGAATATGCGGGGTCTCCTTTGGGGTCACTTGGGTATTGTTCGTAGGTATCATATTCGGTCACTTCGGACTGACTATTGATACCAACCTGCTTCATTTCCTGAAGGAATTCGGTCTTGTACTTTTCGTTTATTCCATCGGACTTCAGGTAGGACCCGGATTTTTCTCAAGTTTCCGTTCCGGAGGTCTCAGGCTTAATTTCCTTGCCTCCCTGGTCATAATGACCGGAGTAGGTGTCACTCTACTGTTATTCTGGATTACCGGGACTCCGATCACTACTATGGTCGGAGTAATGTCCGGCGCAGTGACGAATACCCCGGGACTCGGAGCCGCCCAGCAGGCCTTCACCGATATCAGCGGTCATTCTGCACCTGATATAGCATTAGGATATGCAGTCGCCTATCCTCTCGGAGTAATCGGATGTATTCTTGCATTCATCGTCATCCGTAAAACGATATACAGAACACCACCTACGATAAAGGATATAGACCACGGCAAGAAGATCGAAGAAAAGGCTGAAGTCATTGTCTCCCCATCGGGTAACGGATTCATTTCAAGAAAGATACTCATATCCAAGCCTAAGTTGAACGGAATGCCATTGTCAAGGCTTAACTTCCCGGAGAACCTCGGAGCTACCATTGTGCGGATCAATCGTTCCGGAATAGAGCTCGCCGCGACACCTTCTACCAGGCTGCAGTATGGCGACATGGTCAAAGTTGTCGGATCATCGGAAGCGGTGAAAGCAGTGGAGACCGTCCTTGGTAACTCAGTCAAAAGGCTTGATCATCCTAATCTGATACCTATATTTGTTGGAATTACATTAGGTTGCATTCTAGGAAGTGTCCCGGTGGTTTTTCCTGGCATTCCCCAGCCTGTGAAACTTGGATTGGCAGGCGGCCCGCTGATAGTATCCATCCTCATCAGCCACTTCGGTCCCAGATTCAAGGTCATCACTTATACGACTACAAGCGCAAATCTAATGATCAGGGAAATAGGCATCTCGTTGTTCCTTGCCTGCGTGGGCCTGGAGGCTGGTGAAAAATTCATTGAGACTATAGTCCATGGAGGTGGTCTGATATGGATAGCCTACGGAGCGCTGATCACGATTATACCTGTCCTTATGGGAGGATTACTCGGACGATTCCTTTTCAAGATCGACTGCAACACATTGACCGGAGTACTTTCGGGAGCCTGCACAAATCCTCCTGCACTTGCCTATGCAGGAGAACAGGACAAGAACTCAGAGAGTGCCGCTGTCGGCTACGCGACAGTCTACCCACTGTCGATGTTCCTTAGGGTACTTGCTGCCCAGCTGATGATTCTGTTCTTTCTTTAGATGGATAGAAAATCATCCAGGCTCACCTCGTCTCGTTTCAAGTTACTGCAATTTTCATTATATTTGCAGTAACTTGATTTGTTTTTATATTATATCCGCTATGACCGATCGACTAGAAATTGCCAGACAGATTGTAGAGGAGACATGTCCTCATAGAAGGCTCAAGTTGGAGAACATACAGATGTTCTCGGAAATCATACAATGCAGGAAATTCCATAAGGGGGACGTCATCCTCGCTGAAGGAGAGGTCTGCACATGCCTGTCATATATAGAGAAGGGGCTTACAAGACAGCATTATGTAAAATATGAAAAGGACATGACTGAACATCTTTCATGTGAAGGAGGGGTCGTGTTCTGCATTGAGAGCTATTTCAACGGCACACCTACACACCTTGCAATGGAAGCGCTTGAACCGACCGTAATTTGGGAGATGCCCCGTGACAAGATGGAGGAACTTGCCGAGACCAATGCCGACCTTGCATACCTGTACCGCCGTTTCATGGAGGATTCACTGATGCTGTCCCAGGTAAAGGCTGACATCCTCCGCTTCGAGTCTGCAAAGGACCGCTACACGAAACTTATGCAGCTGTTCCCTGGAATAATCCAGCGCGCCCCTATCGGACATATAGCTTCGTATCTTCAGATGTCACTGGAGACCCTCAGCAGAGTACGCTCAGGCATACAGTAGAACAGGGCTAACTTAGACTTACTATATATTTCAAGGCGCCCGGACAGCGAAGTCCGGACGCCTTTTATAATGAGAAAGAGGATGTCCTCGCGACATCCTCTGACCACCAATAAACTAACCAAATGTTGTACTCTAATTTAGTACTCTAATAACACTACACTGATTTGAATCTTATTTACGTCTCTTACTATTGTCCACATACATGACTGGTATTGAACCGGTCGGACACATACAGTTATTGTTGTATATATTATGCATTGCGGACTTCATCATATTAATAAACTTTTTCATAATCATAATATTCTGCCTCCGGCCAGAAGGCCTGGAGATGATTGAACAAAATACCGATTGATGATTGTCCTTATCTTATGATTCTATATAT
>JAFZFH010000027.1 GCA_017555965.1 Bacteroidales bacterium | reverse complement strand
CACTAAAACTACAAAAAATCCCCTGCCTATATCACATAGGTAGGGGTCAATTTTATATGGCACTTAAAGGGTCAGCGAATTTTGGACCGCGAGGGTCAACGGCACTGGGCTTCGGGGGTCACGCGCACAGGGCTTTTCCACAAGTTTTTGCAAACAAATAATGTTTTTATGATGGATTTTAAGTATTTTTGAAACTATTGGAAATACACTAAACATATAAATAATGAACATCCTGACATTTCTTCTCTTGCTCATCAGCCCACTCTTGACTGAAGACAAGACACCGATCTACCAGAACACCAATTACTCTTATGAAGAGAGAGCCGTCGATCTGGTATCCAGACTTACTCTGGAAGAAAAGGAAAGCCTTCTTGGCAACAACATGGCAGCAGTCCCAAGACTCGGAGTGCGCCAGTACAACGTATGGAGCGAAGCTCTTCACGGAGTCCTTGCCGGAGCAAATCCATCTGTCGGCCTTCAGGGACCGACATCTTACCCTAACAGCGTTGCTCTCGGTTCGTCATGGGATCCGCAGCTGCTTGAAAGAGAGGCTGACGCAATCGCAGACGAAGCACGCGCAATCTACCAGACCGGCACAAAGGGACTCACTTTCTGGTCACCTGTAGTCGAGCCGATCCGCGACCCGAGATGGGGCCGCACAGGCGAGTCATACGGAGAGGATCCGTTCCTTTCGGCTGTAATGTCCGGAGCATATGTGCGAGGACTTATGGGAAACGACCCGGACTATATGAAGGCTGTTCCTTGTGCAAAGCATTATTTCGCAAACAACAGTGAGTTCGACCGTCACGTCAGCAGCTCTAACATGGACAGCAGAGACATGAGGGAGTTCTATCTATACCCTTACAAGGAACTCATCGAGAATGACGACCTTCCTTCAATCATGTCTTCATACAATGCCGTGAACGGAGTCCCTACTTCAGCAAGTGCATTCTACCTTGACACAATCGCACGACGCACATATGGCATGAAGGGTTATGTGACAGGTGACTGTGCTGCAATCGAAGACATCTATACCGGTCACTATTATGTTGAAACTGCAGAGGAAGCTACTGCTGCCGGACTTAAGGCCGGTGTTGACTCTGACTGCGGAAGCATCTACCAAAGAGCGACAATCAATGCCCTCGAGCAGGGGCTCATCACCATGGCAGACATCGACCGTGCGCTTGTAAACGTGTTCACAATCCGCATGCGTACCGGCGAATTCGATCCGGATCCTATGGTTCCTTATTCCCTCCTTCCTGCAAGCACAGTAAATGCAGAAAGATACCAGGCTCTTGCTGAAGAGATTGCGACAAGAACACCTGTCCTTCTCAAGGACGAGATCGTAAGCGGAACAGACCAGAGAGCTCTTCCACTCAAGGCATCTGCAATCAAGTCAATCGCACTCATCGGTCCACAGGCTGACAAGGTTGAACTTGGACCTTACTCAGGACGTCCTGAGGAGAGTAGCCGCATCAGCCCATACAAGGGCATCTCCGAATATCTTGCCGCGCGTAACCCTGAGGTGGAGGTAAAGCTCGCATCAGGCGGAAGCACAAAGAGCAAGAGCAATCTCCTTTATGTAGCATACTTCGAGCTTACAAAGGCTGACGGCACAGTCACAAGACACGACGCGACAAAGTTCAGTGCATGCTCTGACGGCATCACAGTCGGTTCAGGCATGGGTACTGAGGAGCAGGTACGTTCAATTGACGACGGATCATGGACCGCATATGACAATATCGACCTCATCAATGTCGACAAGATCACCATCGGCGTTAACATTCCTACAGAGGGAGGTATCATCGAGGCACATGTTGACTCTCCAAGCGGTAACCTTATCAGCACACTCGAGGCTACCAAGGCATCAGGCAAGCCTGTAGGCGGAGTTTATGGAGCCAGCACACCTATGGAGACAAGAGTGCTCCGTCTTGGAGTAAACGAACCTAAGACTCTGTACCTCGTGTATAAGGCCCCTGCAGATGACGAAATCGACGAAGAGACACTCAAGGCAGCAAGAGAATCGGATGTAGCAGTCGTATTCGTAGGTACAGACGAGAACACTGCAACTGAGGAGGCTGACCGTCTTACTCTCGACCTTCCTGGCAACCAGCTCGCACTCATCAAGGCTGTTGCCGCACAGAACAAGAACACTATCGTGGTGATGCAGACACTCGGTTGCGTTGAGGTTGAAGAATTCAAGAATCTCGAGAATATCCCTGGTATCATCTGGACTGGTTACAACGGACAGGCACAGGGTCCTGCAATCGCAAAGATCCTTTTCGGAGATGTGACTCCGGGAGGAAAGCTCAATGCCACATGGTATAAGAGCGTGAAGGATCTTCCTGCAATCACAGACTACACACTCCGTGGTGGAGAAGGCAAGAACGGACGTACCCTCTGGTACTTCGACAAGCCGGTTTCATATGAGTTCGGATACGGTATTTCATATACCACATTCGAATACTCTAACTTCCGTATCAGCAAGAACAGCATCACACCAAGTGACAAGATCTCTGTCAGCGTGGATGTGAAGAATACAGGTTCTTACGACGGAGACGAGGTTGTTCAGCTTTATGTAAGCACTCCTGACAGTCCTGCTTCAGCACAGCGCCCGATCAAGAGACTCAAGGGATTCCAGAGAGTCACAATTCCTGTAGGACAGACCAAGACCGTAAACATCGTAGTTGACTGTGAGGATCTGTGGTTCTGGGATATGGATACAGACAGAATCGCTTATGACAGCGGAAGATATGTATTCGAGGTCGGATCTTCATCTAAGGATATCCGCGGCACTGTAACAGCCACAATGGATGGAGCGGCATTCAAGCCAGAACTCAAGACTGTAGTTGCTGACTGTGGAGTATCTGTCCTCAAGGTCGGAGAAACTGCTCAGACTTCTTATACAGCATGTATGTCTGACGATGCATTTGTAAGCGTTGACCAGACCAAGGCAGTATACAGAAGCAACAATGACGCAGTAGTATCCGTTGACCAGAACGGTAAGATTACTGCAAAGGGCCAGGGAGTTGCCACAATTATCGTAGAGGTAACTGTTGACGGAAAGACACTGTCTGACGAGTATTCTATAAAGGTCATGCCAGACCTCTCTCTTGCCAGCCTTAAGATTGCAGGAAAGTCGGTTCTCAAGAAGGGTATAAATCAGTACAGTTTCGTACGTAAGGCGTCAGCATCAGCTCCGGCAGTTACAGCTGCGGCAAAGGATGCTTCTCTCAGAGTTGTTGTCGAGCAGGCATCCGCAGTTCCTGGAACAGCTGTTATAAAGGTTGTTGACGACGTGACTTCTGACTTCGAGACATATCTCGTCAACTTCGGAGTAAAGAGCGTTTCTGACGAATTCAAGTCCGCTCCAGCATCTGCATGGACTGTGCTTGACGAAAATAAGGCCAACTATACTGTAGAGAACGGAGCACTTGCAATTACAACTGAGGCAGGCGACCTTACAGTGAGCAACAACAATGCTGCAAACGTATTTGTCCAGAGCGCAAATACAGACTGGACAATCGACACAAAGGTCACATGCTCTGCAGCACCGGCAATGCCGGCTCAGAATGCAGGTATCGTCGCATACCAGGATGATGACAACTTCGTAAAGTTCGTGATCGGTGCCCAGATGGGCCGAAGAGGTCCTCAGGCTGCCGGAGCAAGCGTACAGATCGTATGCGAGGAAGGCGGCTACAACAAGTCTACAGTAAACGTACCAGCAGAAGGCGTGAAGGACAATGTAATCTGGCTCCGTCTCCAAAAGAAGGGCGAGACTTATACTGCCTTCTATTCTGCTGACGGCAAAAAGTATGTTGAGGCCGGAAAGGTCGAGGCATGCCTCAAGGACATCCAGGCAGGTCTTATCGCATGCGACGGAGTGATGCCTTCATTCGGAGGATTCAGAATGGGAGGTATGGCACCTGTTCAGGCAAAGCCGATGACTGCCTCATTTGAGATGTTCAAGATCGTCAACAGCGGGCTTTAACAGGAACCATGCGAAAATACATCGCACTCATTATAGTTTCTCTGATCGGGCTTCAAGCCCGGTCAGAGAATTTTTCATGTAAAGTCCATGACGCCGAAATCGTAGGAACGCCAAGGTCTCTTGTCTGCCGTATGGGTGGAGAGGAGATCATGATGGACCTGCCTGAAGGTATGGTCCTTTGCGGAATCGACACCTTCGGAGACGGGGTCATCGCAATCACAAAAGGCAATCACATCCTGTTCTGGGACAGCCCGTTCGACAAGGCCCGAAGAATCCGTATCGAAATGAAGGGAGAATTTAAAAGCATCGACGCCGGATCAGACTCGTGCTATGCCCTTAGCGACAGTTCAGAGATTGTCTCCATAAACCGTGCATTGATAAGCAAGATATTCGACTTCAATGAAGAATATGCGTCCTATTACGGCAAAGTCGATATCATAGATATTGCCGTCGGCCCGGCATCACTCTGCATCGCTGTGACGAAGGAAGACGGAAAACCTACAGCATACACCTCCAGCAAGGGAACAGTCTGGAGCGAAAGGGAGCTGAATTATGCCATAAACGGAGTATGGTATACATTTGAAAAAGTTCCCCACAGGATAACCTATGAGGAACTCTCTGATAGTTTTGCATTACATTGCGAAGACGGGGATCTGTTCCACCTCCCTAACTGTTCGCACTGCAATTATGTAGTCCGGTCTTCTACTTCACTGTAAGCGGAAGTACATTGAGGTCCTTGTCTGAAGACGACGAGCCGTAAAGAATCTGATACTTGCCTGGCTTGACAACGAGATCGTCAGCTGCAGAGTCATAGTACTCGAATGATGCAGCAGGAAGCTCAATGGAAACAGACTTGGTCTCACCACCCTTCACATTCACTCTCTGGAATCCCTTGAGAGCCTTCAATGGAGCATCAGCATCATCAAGACGCTTCACATAAACCTGAACAATCTCATCTGAATCAACCTTGCTGTTGTTCTTAAGGTCAACAGTGACTGTCACACTGTCACCGGCCTTGATTGACTTGGAAGAAAGCTTTGCCTTACCATATACGAAATCTGCATATGAAAGTCCGAATCCGAACTGGTAGAGAGGTTCTTCAGTCATATACCTGTATGTTCTGCCCTTCATGTTATAGTCAAGGAAGTCAGGAAGCTGGGCTGTCGATTTGTAGAATGTGATAGGAAGACGTCCTGAAGGAGAAACCTTACCGCTTACGATATCCGCAACAGCTGTACCACCTGCCTGTCCGCCGTACCATGCACATACGAGAGCATCGTAATCAGCCTCATTCTGCTCGAGAGCTACTGCACTACCGGAGCAAAGAACGAACACTACCGGCTTTCCTGTAGCCTTGAGCGCCTTGAGCATCTTTCCCTGAACCTCAGGAAGCTCGATTCTCTCACGGTCACCACCCTTGAATCCGTCAATTGTAACTCTCATTTCCTCTCCCTCGATAGTAGGAGCAAGTCCACCTACGAAGAAGATTACATCCGATCCTTCTGCCATCTTTGCAGCGAACTCAGCAAGTGCTTCAGGAGTGTAGTTCTCAGAAGGGATCGGCTTTGGTGCAGCGGCAAGAAGAGCCTGACGCTCCTTCTCCATGCGCTCGATCTTAGCCAACTGCTCCGCAGAAAGACCTTCATAGCCCTGAGCACGGAAACCTCTCTGAAGCTTAGGATCCACATACACATAACCCTCAACAAGGTCGCAACCTCTCTCGTAAACAACCTCGGCTCCTGAATAAGCCGCCTTGATACCTTCAAGAATAGTCACGGTATGTGATGGAGTACCGTTGTAGTTTCCGAGCATCATCTGAGCATCGTCCGCATTAGGACCGACAACTGCTATCTTCTTCACCTTTGAAGGATCTACCGGAAGAAGATCATTCTCATTCTTAAGAAGAACTACAGACTGACGAGCCACCTTGAGGGCCTGATCCTTATGCTCCTGCGAGTCTACATTCGAGAAAGGAATGTCGCTCCATGGAACGATAGATGCAGGATCAAAGAAACCAAGTTCAAAAAGTCCGTTAAGGAGACGGCGAACCGAAACGTCAATATCCTTTTCTGTAATCAATCCCTCTTCAACAGCCTGAACAAGGTTCACATATGCGCTGCCGCACTCAACGTCTGTACCGGTAAGAACAGCTGCAGCAGATGCAGCCGCCGCATCCTTGTGGGTTTCGTGATGGCCGACTACAAAGAAGTCATTGATTGCCCAGCAGTCTGAAACGACAAGACCATCGTAGTTCCATCTGCCACGGAGGACATCCTGGAGAAGGAATGCACTGCCACAGCAAGGATCACCGTCATAACGGTTATAAGCGCCCATGAACTCTCGTACATCACCGTCCTTCACGAGAGCCTCGAAAGCAGGGAGATATGTCTCCCAGAGATCCTTCGAGGTAACAACGACGTCGAAACTATGTCTGTTCCACTCAGGTCCGCTATGAACAGCAAAGTGCTTTGCACATGCATGAGTCTTATAATAATCCGGATGGTCTCCCTGAAGACCCTTCACCGTAGCGACGCCCATTGCAGATGTAAGGAACGGATCCTCACCGTAAGTCTCCTGACCACGGCCCCACCTAGGGTCACGGAAGATATTGATGTTTGGTGTCCAGAAAGTAAGACCGTAGTACTGCTTGTACTCTCCACGGCTGACTGCGTCATTGTACTTTGCACGAGCCTCGTCTGAAACATAGGTAAATGTCTGAAGATGAGTTTCCGGGTCAAAGGTAGCGGCCATACCGATCGTCTGAGGATACACTGTAGCAAGACCGGCTCTAGCAACTCCGTGAAGAGCTTCGTTCCACCAGTTATAATCAGGAATGCCGAGTCTTTCGACTCCTTTTGAACCATGCATCATCATGCCCACCTTCTCTTCCAGAGTCAGTCGCGATACCAGGTCCTCGATTCTCTCTTCTCTTGAGAGATCCGGATTGCGGAAAGGCAGCAGCTCCTGTGCTCCGAGAAGCAACGGAAGAAGAAGCGCTGATGCGATAAGAATGATTGCCTTTTTCATAGTCTTTTGATTTGTTTACAAATGCAAATATAACCACCTCACGCAATCATATCAAAAAATTAGTGGTAAATTTGCCTGACATAAAACATTTCAAGATGATAAAAAGACTCTTTGAATCCATAGGCAAATATTTTCTCTTTCTGGGCATGGTCTTCAGAAAGCCGGAAAAATGTCGCATATTCTGGAGACAATTCATAAATGAGGCAGACAAACTCATCCTGTCTTCAATAATTCTGGTAGGAGTGATTTCCCTGTTCATCGGAGGTGTGCTCGTCATTCAGACAGCATCAAACCTTGAAAATCCGATCATCGACAAGATGTACATCGGTTATATGGTCAGAGAAAGCCTCATTCTGGAATTCTGCTCGACCATGGTAGCCCTGATTCTTGCCGGAAAGATGGGCTCGAACATATCCTCCGAGATCGGAAGCATGCGCATCACCGAGCAGATCGACGCGATGGACATGATGGGTGTGAATTCCGCCGGATTCCTTGTACTTCCGAAAGTGACTGCAGCTACTATCCTCAGTCCGCTCCTGATGCTTCTGAGCCTTGCCCTCGGCCTGGTAGGAGGATATATCGTAGTCGAAACCACTCAGATCATCCCTACTGCCTCATACATAACCGGCATAAAGGCATTCTATAAAGGATTCTACATCTTCTACAGCTGCTTCAAGATGTCACTTTTCTGCTTCATGATATCATCTATTGCGGCATTCAACGGATATTATTCAAAAGGAGGATCACTCGGTGTCGGAAGATCAAGTACGCAGGCAATCGTTACGACCAGCATCCTTATTCTTCTTGCAGACCTCATCGTCACACAACTTATGCTTTATTAAACTGACGGGACATGATCAAGGTAGAACATCTATACAAGAGCTTTGACGGGAAGACTATCCTCAACGACATTTCTGTCGACTACGAGCCAGGCAAATGCAATATGATAATCGGAGCCAGCGGATCGGGAAAAACCGTGCTGCTGAAGAACCTCATCGGTCTGCTCGAACCGGATAGCGGAGAAATCTGTTATGGAGACAGAAAACTTTCGCAGATGGATTATAACGAAAAGAAGGCACTCCGTCAGAATATCGGAATCCTATTCCAGGGCAGCGCTCTTTTTGATTTTGCCACAGTCATCGAAAATGTGATGTTCCCGATGGAATTCTTCACAGACTGGTCTGAAGCCCAAAGACGAGAGAGAGCTCAGTACTGTCTTGAAAAAGTCAATGTGATCGGATCGGACAACAAGTACCCAAATGAATTGAGCGGTGGAATGCAGAAAAGAGTAGGCATTGCCCGTGCCATCGCTCTTAATCCGGAATATCTGTTCTGCGACGAGCCGAATTCGGGACTTGATCCATATACATCCATCCTCATCGACCGTCTCATATATGACCTTACCAAGGAGTTCAATATGACCACTGTCATAAACACTCATGACATGAACTCCATCCTGGAAATTGGAGATAAGATCGGTTTCATAAACAAAGGATCCCTCATCTGGCAGGGAGACAGACACTCAATTCTTAAGACCGACTGCAAGGAACTTCTTGATTTCGTATGTGCAAACACACTTGCACGCAACATCATCGAAGGCAGGTAAGCGGTCCGTTCATCTTCAGTGTGTCCAGTTCTCCATTGCGCCAAAGCACAGGACAACCATTACCAGAGGCAGATAATGCGACATACAGAACGCTGTCACGACGGGTCATGCAATTCTTCGAACAGATGCGGTATCCCTGAGGGATGAGATTGGCAGAACTGTTTCTGAATATGATGCCGTCACGTCCGTCAGAGGGATTCATCACCGCATTGCATCCACCGTCGTCCACATATACGGCCGACAATGTCTGTCCTATCCTGTACATCTTCTGCTCGCCATTCCCCAGCCAGATCACATCAGACATCAGATTATCTCCGGAGTACCTGAGTCTGACACAGACACTCAGACGGTCAGAATCACAGAAACCACATGAAACGACATCCTGACTCAGGCGAAGCTGCATATGATCGACCGCTTCACCACTGACGAGAATCAGATTCCCGTCAGACAGGGTACCGACAAATGACGCTCTGCCGTCCGCCATCCTCATATCCCAGACATTCGAGACATCAGCAGCAACATCCATCATCCTGACAATTCCTTCAGACACCTGATAATACCGTTGTTCCGAACCGGCAGAGGTCTTCTGGATCTGACTGAAAAAGAATCTGACACTGTCCGCACATTCGGACATATGAAGGAACGGTGAGCCCTCCGGCTTATCCAGCACAAGAGCCCCATCAACCCTATACCGGAATCCGGATCCTCCGACCGGAGATGTCAGGAAATGCACCCGACTGCCGAACACTTCAAGACATAGTACATCTTCAGCTCCCTCGTAGCGCACAAGTTCAAGTCCATCCCTCTTGATGACAGTCGTATTGCCGTCCGTATAATCAGTATATAGACAACCGGCCCGTATCCTGTGCCTTGCACCGTCTGACGAGGTCTCATATTCCGGACCGACAGGAATCTTCAACACCGGTATCCCATCGGCAAACAGCACAAGATAAGTTCTGACTTTTCCATTTTCCGCATCCGTGCGCCAATCATACCCGTCCGGATAATCAATTCCCACAGCATAGACTGTTCCTGTCATATGCTTCCCATAAGATGGTCCTCTCCAGATGCCATCCGAACCAGAATGCACACCCACATCCATCTGCCCCAAACCACACGAGGCACATAAGGCGGCAACAATGATAAATACATGACTTTTCATGCTCCAAAGGAAGCTATAACAAAGCAGACACCGACTTCCGTTCGTCACAGAAATCGGTGTTTTCGTCACTTTTTTATCTTTTTTATTGTTCTCTACCTTCTGTAAAGTGCAAAGAGCGCAGAACCGGAGCCTGACATTGACGCATACACGGCTCCGCTATCGTACAAAGAGCGCTTTATTGCCGCCAGTTCAGGGTATTTTGCAAAGACAGTCTCTTCAAAATCATTTACCAGAACTGCACTCCATTCCTCAATAGGTCTTGATAAAGCTTCCCTCAACGGGACTTCCGGGAGATGAGGTCTGATTCCGCTATAAGCATCCTTCGTTGAGACTGCAACACCCTCCGGCGTCAGCACCTGGAGATCGAAACCTTCCAGATTCACCTCATATTCAGTCAGGACTTCGCCTCTTCCCTCGCCTATCATAGGACGGTTGTATATGAAGAACGCGCAATCACTTCCCAATCTTGAAGCATATTCGGCAAGACGTTGCTCATCGAGTCCAAGTCCGCAAAGATCATTAAGCATCTTCAGAGCGAAAGCTGCATCAGATGATCCTCCGCCAAGACCGGCTCCGACAGGCGATGTCTTCTCAAGGAATATCTTAACAGGTGGCAGGTCAAAATCTGCCGCAAGAATCTGATAGGCCTTTGCTGTAAGGTCCTTGAGCGGATCCCAGTCCACTCCGGCCTCACGGGCGATGGTGATCATCAGTTTTCCGTCCTCAGATATGCCTTGGGCTATCATCTCGGGAGCATATTTTCCGAATATTGCGGCAGAACTCCTGCTGTAATCGTCTCCAACCACGATTTCGAGAGTATCACTGATGCCGAAATACGGAACAAAAAGCGTCTCAAGGTCATGGAATCCATCCTCCCTCTTGCACAGGACATTCAGACCCAGATTGATCTTGACGTTTGGATTTGTAATCATATGTTACGTATTATATTTCTGATCTGAGACTCAAATTCTGATGATGCGGCATCACGCTGAGTCTCATCCTGAATGTTCTCAAGAACAGGAGCGATAAATGAAATCATCTGAAGAACCTTTGCATCCTCAAGGCTGATACCGCGGGAACGCATATAGAACTGCTCCTCCTCATTGAGGCGGCCTATGGTTGCTCCATGCGAGCATTTTACATCGTCGGCATAGATTTCAAGCTGCGGCTTTGTATCTACCTTAGCCTCATCAGAAAGAAGGATATTATGGTTCTCCTGATATGCCTCAGTCCTCTGAGCGTCCTTAGCCACTATGATCTTTCCATAGAAATCCACCTTGGATGCCCCTCCGGCAATTCCCTTGAACAATTGGCGAGAATTGCAATAAGGAACATCATGATGCATATCAACTGCAATATTCACCTTCTCATTTCCACCACAGATATAGGCACCATAGATATTAGCCTCGGCACCTTCTCCTGTCAGACGTACATCAAGTCTGACATCGCAGCTGACGCCTGGCATTATAAGAAGCACCATATCGGTCTTCTGTCCCGCATTCACTTCCAGATTTCGGACCAGCTGTCCATCCGGAACTATTATAACATCTGTCATATGCAGGCCTCCTACAGATTATCGTAACCCTTCTCCTCGATTTCAGCAACAAGTTCCCTTCCTGCAGTCTTGACAATCTTTCCGTCCTTCAGGACATGGACTACATCAGGAACGATGTAATCAAGAAGTCTCTGATAATGGGTAATGACAATCGCTGCCTTTTCAGGGGTATGAAGTGCATTCACACCATTCGCCACAATACGGAGAGCGTCCACATCAAGTCCGCTGTCAGTCTCATCAAGAATAGCGAGTGTAGGATCAAGCATCGCCATCTGGAAAATCTCATTACGCTTCTTCTCACCACCCGAGAAACCCACATTCACCTCTCTTTTTGCAAACTCAGGCTTCATCTGAACGAATGCCATCTTCTCACGCATGAACTTCAGGAAATCTCCCGCCTTCAACGGCTCAAGGCCCTTTCCGGTACGATGGGCATTGACAGCTGTCTTCATGAAATTGGTGATTGTCACGCCTGGAATCTCTACAGGATACTGGAATGAAAGGAATACTCCTGCCCATGCACGCTCCTCCGGCGACATCGCTAAAAGATCCTGGCCAAGGAATTCGATGGTTCCTGCTGTAACGGTAAACTGAGGCTTACCGGCAAGTACTGCAGACAATGTACTCTTTCCTGCTCCGTTAGGTCCCATGACTGCATGGATCTCACCCTTACGGATTGTAAGATCTACACCCTTGAGAATCTCCTTATCCTCAACTGAGGCTCTAAGCCCCTCAATCTTCAATAATATATCGTTTGCCATAAAACTTGATTAAAGATCCTTCGCTTCGCTCAGGATGACATTTTTATGCGTTATTTCTATAAAGTTTATACCATGTGAACAACGACCAGACGCCGTTTACAAGATAAAGGCAGCTGACAACCGGCATGAAGACCAGTCCGGCCTTCAGATAAAGAGTCAGGTTGGCGATGTTCACAAAAAGCCAAGCTATCCAACAGTCCCATTTCTTCAACGCAGAAAGGGTCTGAGCTGTCAGGATGAGTGCTGTCACGCAGCAATCCAGATATGGGAGCGGATTTGAGGTCATGCTCATAAGCCAGCCCCATACCAATGCCAGAACGAGTACCAATGCTACAACAAAACCCCTTTGAGGCCATGTAAGCATGGAAACCCTCAGCTCACCGTTATTCTCCGCACTCTCCTCTGATTTCTTCGGATGGCTCCATCTGTATTGTCCCATTATATTAATTCCTAATGAGATCGGCTGCAATATAAGGTTGGCATACAGATTCTTCTGCCAGAACATGAAGAAGAGCAATGCAGTATAGACATATCCTACATAGAAGTTCTTCTTGCTGTTTCTTCCTGCAAGAAACACCGTAGTCAAGCCGAACACAGCCGATAAAAGGTCTATCAGCAGCACCGGCTTTCCTCCCATTTCAAAAAGTATGGTATTCCAGACTTCCATTATCCTACAGAACCTTCAAGTGATACCTGCAGGAGCTTCTGAGCCTCAACAGCAAATTCCATCGGCAGTTTGGAAAGTACCTCACGGGCATATCCGTTCACGATAAGCCCTACAGCCTCCTCAGGACCGATACCTCGCTGATTGCAATAGAAGAGCTGATCTTCACTGATCTTTGAAGTAGTCGCTTCGTGCTCCACAACAGCGGTCTTATTGGCATTCTCGATATATGGGAATGTATGCGCACCGCACTTGTCACCGATAAGAAGGCTGTCGCACTGGGAGAAGTTTCTGGCATTTTCCGCTCCCGGAAGCATCTTGACCAGACCTCTGTAGCTGTTCTGGCTGCGTCCGGCAGAAATACCCTTGCTGACTATCCTGCTTTTTGTATTGCGTCCGATATGGATCATCTTCGTTCCCGTATCTGCCTGCTGGAAATTATTAGTCACCGCCACAGAATAGAATTCTGATGATGAATTGTCTCCTTTGAGGATTGTTGACGGATACTTCCATGTAATTGCAGAACCGGTCTCTACCTGAGTCCAAGAAAGATGACTTCCTGAACCTTTGCAGATACCTCTCTTTGTCACGAAATTGAAGATACCACCCTTTCCTTCAGCATCTCCCGGATACCAGTTCTGTACTGTAGAGTACTTCACCTCAGCATCCTTCTCAACGATGATTTCAACCACTGCTGCATGCAGCTGGTTTTCATCACGCATCGGAGCGGTACATCCTTCCATATAGCTCACATAGGATCCCTCGTCCGCAACTATGAGCGTACGCTCAAACTGACCGGTTCCTGCCGCATTGATACGGAAGTAACTTGAAAGTTCCATAGGGCAACGTACACCCTTAGGTATATAGACAAATGATCCGTCGCTGAATACAGCAGAATTAAGTGCTGAATAGAAATTATCTCCTACCGGAACAACCGATGCGAGATATTTACGAATCAGATTCGGATGCTCCTTGACCGCCTCCGAGAAAGAGCAGAATATGATACCTTTCTCAGCGAGAGCTGATCGGAATGTGGTAGTCACAGACACGGAATCAAATACCGCATCGACTGCAACACCAGCCAAAGCTGCACGCTCATGAAGAGGAATTCCCAACTTATCGAAAGTCTTCTCAAGTTCAGGATCGATCTCCTTCGGGCGATCCTCAGCCTTCTTTGGCGCCGCATAATAAATGATATCCTGAAAATCTATTTCCGGGATATCAAGATGCGCCCACTTCGGCATAGGCATCTTCTGCCATCTGCGGAAAGCTTCGAGACGGAACTCAAGCATCCACTCCGGCTCATCCTTCTTAGCCGAAATAAGGCGTATTATATCTTCATTCAGACCTTTAGGTATGAACTCCTGCTCGACATCCGTAACGAAGCCGTGTTCATATTCCTTATCTGTAATATTATCTAATATTTCCTTGCTCATAAAAAACTGCTATCCTGCAATGTCCGGGCCGACAAAAGCCCGAATATGCAAAGATAGCAGTTTTTATTTTAAACTTATCCGTTTATACGGCTATTCTCCTTCGAATACCACCGGAACAATAAGTCTTGTGTCTCTCTTCTGACCGTCGAAAACACCAGGCTCCCATACAGGCGACTTTGCAACAGCCTCTTCTGCAGCTGCATTCAGATCCGGATCAGATCCGAACATTGCATGGATATCTGACAAAGTTCCATCAGAAAGGACCGTAAACTCGACAAGCACAGTTCTTGAGCCACGAGTCGGATCGAATGATTCAGGAACTATAAGATGAGAATTCACCCACAATGTAAAATCTTCAACTGATCCACCCTGGAATCGAGGTGTTACAAATCCGTGACTTTCGATAAATTTCCTGGTCTTCTCCTCCCAAGCCACCTCAAGTGTCTTAAGGAATTCTTCCTGTTTTGGAGTAAGGTCAATCTTCGGATACTCCGGCACTGTCAATCCAGAAGCATGAACAGTGGACTCATATAACTTAGCTTTAAGTCTTCCATGGCTGAAAGCGCCGACGAAAACAGTACCGTTTTTACGATAAAGTGTGTCCAGGCCATGATATCTGCCATCCTTGAACTGACCAGAGAAAACAGTACCGTTGTCTCTATACAGACGGCCATATCCGGTAGCTTCGCCATCCTTATAATCTCCCCAATAGACTTCACCGCTAGGAAGATAACAAACACATCTTCCATTTGGTACAGCATTATCAAAGGTTCCGATTATAAGTCCATTTTCGCTGGAATACAAGACTCCCTCTCCTTTTGGCCACTGACCTTCGTAACGAAGCACATCCTGTGCAAAAAGGGACACTGACGACATCATAGCCACCAACGTCAATAAAAAGCTTACCCGTTTCATAGCATTGGATTTTAATGTTCAAACTTTTGAAGTTCACAGTCCAGAATAGGCCACAACAAATATAATAAAAATCTTCTGAAAAACAACACGTCGGGTTCCACAACAAAAAACCCGCAGATATCATTGCTGATATCTGCGGGTTATTTATTGCGGCAGACGCCGCCAGTGTTGTCTGATTACTCAGCAGCTGGAGCCTCAACAGCCTTCTTTGAGCTACGACGAGTAGTCTTCTTTGCAGCCTTAGGAGCTGAAGCAAGAGCTGCCTCGTTGAAGTCAACGAGCTCGATGAGAGCCATATCAGCACCGTCACCCTGACGGAAACCAGTCTTCAACACGCGAGTGTATCCGCCTGGACGGTCAGCGATCTTAGGAGCAACTGTACGGAAGAGCTCTGAAACAGCCTCCTTGCTCTTGAGGTAGCTGAATACGACACGACGTGAATGAGTCGAATCGTCTTTTGACTTGGTGATGAGCGGCTCGATGTATGTCTGGAGAGCCTTTGCCTTAGCTACAGTTGTCTGGATTCTCTTGTGAAGAATAAGAGAAGCAGCCATGTTAGCGAGGAGAGCCTTGCGGTGTCCGCTCTTGCGACCAAGGTGGTTGATTGCTTTATTGTGCCTCATATTGCTTAAACGTTCTTTTTCTTAGGTTCAATATTATACTTGGTAACATCCATTCCGAATGAGAGTTTCATCTTCTCTACGAGAATATCGATTTCGTTGAGAGACTTTCTTCCGAAGTTTCTGAACTTCATGAGTTCGTTTCTCGAGTATGACACGAGGTCAGCGAAAGTATCGATATCTGCTGCCTTCAGACAGTTGTAAGCTCTTACAGAGAGACCCATGTCTGAAAGTTTTGTGAGAAGAAGATGTCTCATGTGGAGTGACTCCTCATCAAGTTCCTTTGACTCAGACTCGATTGTGCTCTCAAGAGAAAGCTTCTTGTCGTCAGTAAATAACTTGAAGTGGTAGATAAGGATGTTTGCAGCCTCCTGAAGAGCTACGTTAGGAGTAATCGAACCATCGGTTACGATCTCCAGGTTGAGCTTTTCGTAGTCGGTCTTCTGCTCAACACGCCAGTTCTCTACGGTCCAGTTTACATTCTTGATCGGAGTGTAGATAGCGTCTACCGGAATTGTTCCGATAAGAGCCTCAGGATCCCTGTTCTCATCAGCAGGAACGAAACCACGTCCCTTGCCGACATTGAGGGTCATCTCGATCTTTACAGCTGGCTCAAGAGAGCAGATGTGCAGTTCAGGGTTAAGCACCATGAAAGAAGACAATCCTTTTGAGATATCCTCTGCGGTAAACTCCTGCTTGCCGCTGATTACGATGTTTGCTACCTCTGAGTCTACATTCTCAACCATTCTCTTGAAACGTACCTGCTTGAGGTTGAGAATGATGTCCTGCATACCCTCGATAACTCCAGGGATTGTCGCGAACTCCTGGTCCACGCCTGAAATCTTGATCGATGTGATAGCAAATCCTTCCAGAGAAGACAATAAGATACGACGGAGTGCGTTACCGATGGTCTGTCCGTATCCAGGCTCCAATGGTCTGAATTCGAAACGGCCTACGGTGTCTGTTCCTTCGAGCATTATCACCTTGTCCGGTTTCTGAAATGCTAAGATTGCCATATTACTTCTTATTAGGTGTTAATTATTACTTAGAGTACAACTCGACGATAAGCTGCTCGTTGATTGTCTCAGGGATCTCTGTTCTTACAGGAGCGTTAAGATACTTACCAGTAAGAGTCTTAGCGTCGAACTCAATCCAAGAATACTTCACTGCTGAAGCAACGCTGTTTGTGATAACCTCAAGGCTCTTTGAACGCTCTCTTACAGCTACAACGTCACCTGGCTTTACAAGTGCTGAAGGAATGCTGCAAACAACACCGTTAAGAGTGATGTGAGCGTGGTTAACGAGCTGACGTGCAGCTGCTCTTGTAGGAGCGATACCCATACGGTATACGAGGTTGTCGAGACGTGACTCGAGGAGAACGATAAGGTTCTCACCCTTCTGTCCCTTCATGCGTGAAGCCTTCTCATAAAGGTTACGGAACTGCTTCTCGAGAAGTCCGTATGTATATTTAACCTTCTGCTTCTCCTTAAGCTGAGTACCATACTCAGACTTCTTCTTGCGCTTGCTAGCGAGACCGTGCTGTCCTGGAGGATAGTTTCTCTTCTCGAAATCCTTGTCTGCTCCGAAGATAGGCTCGCCGAACTTACGTGCGATCTTTGTACTTGGTCCAGTATATCTTGCCATAGTAATTTCTCCTTATTTATGTTACAAAATTAAACTTTACGACGGCCCTTAGGACGGCAGCCATTGTGTGGCATTGGAGTAACGTCGACAATCTCTGTAACCTCGATACCTGCACCGTGGATAGTTCTGATT